>JAGOBP010000036.1 GCA_017999195.1 Thermoflexales bacterium | reverse complement strand
CGGCGACGGCATTGGTGACGCGATAGAAGTGGATGTCGGCGGGGTGTCCGTTGCCGGACTCGGCGTCAGCGTATCAGCCCCTGGCAGTCCACAACCTGTGACCAGCAACGATCCGCACAGTAGACAAACCAGCAGTTTAAGCATGTCGATCTCGCTTGCCCATTCGCCCCCAACATGCGGCGCATCCGTTCGCTGTCCGGTCCATCGGGAATCGGCCGGTGGGGCTAAACCCATATGATGAGGGATAAGGCAGATCGCTGGTGTTGCGGTATGAGGCAATCGTTGACTGCAGCTCGTGACAGGCTGCTTTACCGAGTGGAAAACCTCGCACGTCTCGTAAACTCGCCGAGACCAACGCGGAGTGATCTGGATTGCGGCTTGCGCTGCCGCCGCACCGTCAGATCAGCGCCCTAGCCACATCGATGTCGAGTTGCCCATCGCGTACGACGTGCTGATCGTCAGTCATCACTTTCCTTCGAGCGGATGCGCGCGGCAATACTTGATGTACGCTTTGGCGTAATTGTCGCGCCCGCGAATCAAATCCGTCGCGCGGATGGTCGCACCGAGTTTGATCGGGTCGGTGATGGCGCACGTCGCGCCCGCGCCCATCGCCAACGATAGAAACGCTTGGTTCAGCGTGTGCCGATCGGGCAAGCCGAACGAGACGTTACTCGCGCCTAAATTCATATTCACGCCGAATTCGATTCGAACCAGCTCGATCGTTTTCAGCGTGATCGCGCCCGCATTTTGATCGGCACCGACCGTCATCACCAAGGGATCGATCACCACATCCTCGATCGGGATGCCCAGCTGCATAGCCCGTTCGATGATTTTGGCCGCGATCTTCAGCCGCTCTTCGGGCGTGGCCGGGATGCCGTTGTCGTCCATCGTCAGGCCGATCACGGCCGCGCCGTATTCTTTCACCAGCGGCAGCACGGCGCTCAACGTTTTCTCTTCGCCGTTGGTCGAGTTGACCAGCACTTTGCCGGGCGCCACTTTCAACGCCGCTTCCAACACTTTGGCATTTGGCGAATCGATGCATAGCGGCACTTTCACCGTCTCGCTGATGACCTTGATCACATCGGGGATCAGCGCCACATCGTCGATGCCGGGCACGCCCACATTAACATCCAGCACGTCCGCGCCGAATTCCACTTGTTTCAAAGCCAATTCACGCACATAGTCGAAGTTGCGCTGCTGCAAAGCCTCGGCCAACTTCTTGCGACCCGTGGGATTGATCTTCTCGCCGATCATGATGAACGAGCCATCGGTCTTGATCTTCACTTCAGTCGTGGCACTGCGTAAAATAGTTTGCATCTGAATTCACCTGTTTTCACCGCAGAGACACAGCGTCACAGAGAATAAATGACTCTCACTCTGTGACTCTGTGTCTCTGCGATTTGCTTTTGCCGGTAATCCGTTAGCCGAGCAGGTCTTTGGCTTTACGCACTGCCGAACTGGCATCCTGCGAATAGCCGTCCGCGCCGATCTGATCCGCATAGGCTTGCGTCAACGGTGCGCCGCCGATCATGATCTTGACGCCGTCGCGCACACCCGCCGCCGCCAGTGCGTCGATGGTGACTTTCATGTTGGGCATGGTCGTGGTCAGCATGGCCGACATGCCGATGATTTGCGCGCCGTCTTTGGCCGCCGCGATGAATTTATCGGGCGACACATCGACGCCCAGGTCGGTGACCTGATAGCCCGCGCCTTCCAGCATCATGATCACCAGATTCTTGCCGATATCGTGCAAGTCGCCCTTGACCGTACCAAACGCCACCCGTGGCCCGGCCACTGCGCCGGCCGCCGCCAACAGCGGCTTGAGGATCGCCAGCCCGCCCTGCATCGCCTTCGCCGAAATCAACATCTCTGGCACGTAATACTCTTGCTCTTCGAACAAGCGCCCCACTTCGCTCATCGCGGGGATCAGCGCTTCGTTCAGAATTCGATCGGGCGCTTCACCGGCCGCCAGGGCCGCATTCACGCCATCGGCCACTTCTTCGATCTCGCCGTTCACGACTGAATCATACAGTGTTTTGAGGTCCATTGAGTGTTCTCCTAAAATTGAAGAGGTTATTTATTCATCAGGCTACTTTTAGCTGCACTTTGCCGCTCTTCTGCCGCACCGGATAAGTCTTCAGCGCCACGCGCGGCGGCGGACGACGAATCGAGCCATCGCGCACATCGAAGCGGCCATTGTGCTTGGGACACTCGATGCACGTGCCTTGCAAGAAGCCCTCCGTCAGCTGCCCGTTGCCGTGCGTACAGCGGCCATCGGAGGCGAACAACTGGCCGATCGAGGTGCGGTAGATCGCGTACGTGTTGGCCTCGTGTTCGAATCGCACCGGTTCACCGGGCAGTAGTATATCCAAATCACAGACTTCCAGCCAGCCTTCCGCATCCGGCTTCGCTTGCGAAGTGATCGCCTCGGTGGTGCGCGGTGTATCGCTCGGTTGCGCCGAGGGCGGTAAAACTCGTTGCACAAAATAGTTGGGATCTTTCGACTGGCGAATCAAGGCGGGAATGACTTCGAGATAGGCGTCAATCAAACCATTATACGCGGGTGGACAGTCGGCCTTGATCAACTCATGCAACTTGCCCAAATTATAATACGGCACCATCGGGAACATATGATGTTCGATATGATACCCCATGTTCCAATAGAGATAGCGATTGATGAAATTCAGGTAGACCGTGCGCGTGTTCAGCCGATGATCGAGCACGTCCTCCGCCAGGCCCGCGTGCTGTTGCAGCCCGTAGAGGAATTGCAGCCAATCGCCGTAGAGGCTGGGCAAGCCGATAAACATCAGCGGCAGAATGCTGCGCGTGGCGATTGCCAGCCCAAGCACCGACGCATAAATCAAGACGTAAAGGCGCGCCCGCAGGTAAACGCCGTTGAATTCCGACTCGGGGATGAAGGTTAGCTCATCGGGCGTCATCCGGCCAAGCGCATGGCGCAACACACTCTGATAGTATTTGAAAATATGCGGGACGTTGATGATCTTCAGCACAATCTCGATCAGCGAAACGGGCCGCAACGCCCCGATTTCCCGATCACGCCCGACGATGATCGTATCGCTGTGATGCCGCGCGTGGCTCCAGCGCCACACGATCGATTCGCGGATCACCATAAATGAAGCGATTTCGTAGACGGCGTTGTTCAGCCAATCGGTCTTGAAGGCCGTGCCATGACCGGTCTCGTGCCAACGCGAATCGGACACCGAGCCGTACAGCACACCATAGATCGCAAACGGGATGATGGCCCAACTGGTGCCCCACAATGCCAACCCGGCCGCCCCAAACCCGATCAGCAACGCGAACCACAACAGCGTGTCGCGCACGGCCGGACCATCGCGACGTTCCAGTAACTCGCGCATTTTCTCGCGCGGAATCGGCGAGGCGTACCACTTGGCATCGGCCAGACCTTGCTGCACAGCCTGCATGGCACGTGGGCCGAGCAGGCTGTAATCGTTGTGAGTTCTAGGTGCTGCCACATTCGCCGCCATAACGTCTTCTCCCCCTTGATTAGAATGACAATGTTAGATTTCACTTGGCAGTTAAAACTGCACCTACAAATACACGAAGCCGACCTGCGTCGGCTAGTCGGCGTAGGCCGACTTCGCGTGTTTGTTGCCGCGAACACTTGCACCAGCGCACAAGTGCGGTGTTTATTCGCCGGGACCGCAATTTAACATTGTCAAATCAGAATGGATTGTTGGCCGCTTCCAATTGCGCGCACCACCGCTCGAATTCTTCGTCGCGAATCTTGATCACATGCTCGTCGGCCGGAAAAGCGCCCGAGGTGACATCGGCCGTGTACTCGCGCATCGCCGCGATCGATTCCGTGTAGAAGTCACGATATTTCTTGGCATGGCGCGGATAATGCCGATCGTGCGTACCCCAGATATCGCAACTAAACAAAAACTGTCCATCGCAGCCCGCCCCGCTGCCCATCGAAAATACCAGGATATCCACGCGCTTCGAAATCTCAGCGGCCACCCGCGCCGGAACACATTCCATTTCGACGGCGACCGCACCCATTTCCTGAAAAGCGAGTGTGTCTTCGTACACTTGCATCGCTTCGGCGAAACTCTTGCCCACCGCGCGCGGCCTGCCGAACCACGTATTGTGGGCCGGGATGTAACCCACATGCCCCACAAAGGGAATCCGTTCGCGCGCCAACGCCTTGAACTTGCTGTGCTCCATGCCGGACGAGTAGATCAGGTCCGCGCCGCCTTTGATCGCCGCCCACGCGCAGCGCACCGCATCCGTCTCACTGACGAAGGCCTCGTAACGCGGAATGCCCGCACCGATGAGCGTATTGGGCGCGCCCTTGCGCACCTGATCGAGCACGAGGCCCAACTCGGCCATCGTTTCGTTGTGCTGCGGCCACGTCACGATCAGATCGATGCCGCCCTGTTCGCAGGCGTGCGCAGCATCGGCATCGAAGGCCGTCGTCAGCGCAAGTTTACGTTTTCCCTTCAAATCCAGCAACTGCTTAATCGTTAATCGAGCCACAGCCTCGTCTCCCTGGGAACCTGCCTCTAAACCTCGCAGCGCCCGCATCCCTATGCGGGCGTGGACGGGCATGGGGATGCCCGTCCTACGATTTAGAGACAAACTCTAATGAAGCCCACTAATCGCCGTGAAGTCAACGCCCCTTCGACTTCACTATGCTCAGGATGCTCACAAATCGATATATCACACTGTACGCACCCTAATCTACTAATCTACTAATTTACTTACTATACACCCCGTACTCTTGCAGCGTCTCCCACATCGCCATGATGTTTTCCGGCGGCACATTGCCCTGAATGTTATGCACGGTATTGAAGATGAAGCCGCCGCCCGGCATCAGATCAGTTACGCGGCGCTTCACTTCTTCGCGCACTTCCTGCGGCGTACCCGTACCGAAGACGCGCTGCGTATCGACGCCGCCGCCCCAGAACGTGATGTCCTTGCCGTACTCGCGCTTGAGTTCGGCCGAGTCCATGCCGGTGGCGCTGACCTGCACCGGGTTGAGAATATCGACACCCACCTCGATCAGATCAGGGATGATGGCCCGCACCGCGCCGCACGAATGGAAGAAAATCTTTGCTTTGGTATGCGCGTGAATGTAATCGAACAATTCTTTGTGCAAAGGCTTAAGCAACTTGCGGTACGAGCGCGGCGAGATCAACAGGCCGTTCTGCCCGGCCACATCATCCGCGCACTGCGCCACATCGATCACATCGCCCAAAATCGGCAGGGCTTTCTCCCAGTAGGCCATTTGCATTTCGAGGATGCGGCCCATCAAATGCGACGCCTGCTTGGGATCTTCGGCCCACTCGGTGTAAGCGGCCTTGTAACCGCGCAGCCACGTATACAGTTCAAAGATGCCCGCCGAGATATTGCCAAACACCACGGCGCGCTGCTCTTCGTTCGCCACGCGAATCGCTGCTTCGCGCAGGCCCGCAAAACGCACGGGGTCGCGGGCGTCGGGGAAGCGATAAGCGTCGATGTCGGCGGCAGTTACCTCACCCTTCAGCGGATGATCGTACATGTCGTAATACCAGCCGCCGTCTTTGGGCATGCGCCAACCGATCTGGAACTCGTCGAAGAAGCGCGTGTACTCGCCCATCTCTTCGACCACGATATTGAAACTGGCCGACGAACGCGGCGAGATATTTTTCATATCGACATTCAATCGTGCCATCACATCATCTTCGACCAGCGCCAATTGCTGGATCATGTCGATGATCTTAGGCTCACGTTTGGGCAAGCCCAGATAATCGCGCAGCGCCAGATAGGCTTTATAGTGAATGCCGGTGATGACCGTGCCGCCCATATCGAAGGGGACCCGATCCGGCTCTTGATGGTTGAGTGCCGCCAATACACGTTCGCGTGAATTCATGGTGATGACCTCCGGTAAAAATAAGGGCTATTTTGCTGTTGTTTCCCACGCAGTTTGAACGACTTGAGACAACCGCGCGACGGCCGTCTCAAAATTCAAGCGGCCCAGTTCAATTGAAGCGCGGCGCGGATCAGCCTCGGGATGGACGGTGTGATCGGGTGTAGGCTGACCGCTAAAGGTGATCTCATTCGCGATACCATACTCGGGAATCGAAATAGGTCGATCGATCTGTGGCAAAGCCGATAGGTCCACGCGCGCCCGATCGAGCGCCATGATGGCCGCCGTTTCCGTCAGCGTGGCGTGACCCGCTTCAGTAGTCACATAATCAAGCGTAAAAGTGTACAACCAGCGAGCCGCGCCGCGCGCATTGAATTCGGCGATCAGCCGCTGCAAAGTGTCGATTTGATTGGTGGCGCCGTGACCGTTGACGATGACGATCAACTTGAAGCCATGTCGCGCCAGATTGTCGAAGGTCCAACGCACGACGAGTGCGAATTGCTCTTCGGGTGTGTAATAACTGGGCATGGCGATGCCGGGAAAATCCATGCCGACGATCCACTCATCACCCTTGAAACCCAGGTCGCGCAAGAGTTCCGGTTGGCGTTCGCGTTCGGTGCCCCAATACAACGTGGGATGCACCACGCCGCCCACTTGCTGCGCCACGGCGATGGCGAGGCTTTCCGCTTGCAGCGGATCGGTGCCTAGTGGCAGATGCGGACCGTGCCATTCCAGCGGCCCGATCGGGAGATAGACGATCGGTTGGTGGGCCAGCACTTCAGCGGGGCGCAGCCATTGCAGTCGAACTTCAGTCGTCATGCCAACTCTTCCTTGTAGCGAATTCCTAGTTTTCAAACCGTCATTGCGTGAAACTGAGATTGCTTCGCCGCGATACAGCTGCGGCTCGCAATGACACTTGAATTACGCGGCGGGGGCGAAGACTCGCCCCCGCCGCGATACGACATGCAGCCTACTTGTGATAGAAGAACTTGGCGTTGTCTTTGTTGATCACGATCGTGCCCGTGTCCACCGACTCCGGCATCGGGATAATGCCCGAAGCTTTGTTGTCGGCCACAATCGGCAGCGGCGCGTGATTGTACAGGTACAGCAACTTGGTGCCCAGATAGCTCATCAGCGCGGTCTTCTGCGCCACGGACGCCTGAATCACGCCGTCTTCGATGAACTTCAACGTGCCATCGTCGCGATCCATCGAGACGATCTTCAACTTGCCGACCAGGTTCAGTTCCTTGGCCGCCGTCGCCGCGCCCACACCACCGGCGGCTTCCACGCAGCCCACCCCAACCAGATCGGGGAAGCGCTGCAGCACGGCCTTCAGGCCATCGGCCGCTTTCGCGGAATCGCTGTCGTCATTGATGATCTGTACGACTTCGATGCCGGGATAGTTGGCCTTGAACTCGTCCTGATAGCCCTTGATTCGCTCTTCCAGATTGCTCTGACCCACCTTGGTGATCAGCGCGACCTTGCCCTTGCCGCCGATCGAGTCAGCCAGCAACTTCGCACCGGCGTGACCAGCGTTGACGTTGCCCGTGCCCAGGAAGGTCAGGCGCTTCGAGCCATAGACTTCAGCGTCGAGCGTGACGACCGGGATACCGGCTTCGATCGCCTTGTTGATGGCCGGCTTCAGCGCATCGTCGAAGCCGACAACCAGAATGCCCGCAGGCTTCTCGGCAATGGTCTGCTCCAGCGTGTTGACCATGGCCGTCATGTCATAGTCCACCGGGCCGATGAACTTGGTCTTGACGCCCAATTCCTTGCCCGCGAATTCCAATCCCAGCCGATGGTCGATAAAGTACGGCAGGTTGATCAGCGCCAACACTTCGACGTAGGTCTCTTCGGCGGCGGGCGGCGTGATGGTAATCTTGCTGAAATCGTACGGATTGTCGGTGTGATAGAAGTTCTTGGCGTTGTCTTTGTTGATGACGATGACGCCCGTGTCCACGGCTTCGGGCATCGGCGTAATGCCGGCGGTCTTGTTATCGGCCACGATGGGTACGGGGTTGTACTTCAGGCCGTCCATCAAAATCGTGCCGAGGAAGCTCATCATCGCGCTCTTCTGCGCGACCGACGCATTGATCACGCCGTCTTCGATGAACTTCAACGTGCCGTCATCGCGGTCCATCGAGATGATCATCAACTTGCCGACGAGGTTCAATTCCTTCGAGGCGGTCGCCGCGCCCACACCACCGGCGGCTTCCACGCAGCCCACACCGGCCAGATCGGGGATGCGCTGCAAGACGGCCTTCAGGCCGTCAGCGGCCTTCGCCGAATCCGATTGATCATCGATGATCTGCGCGACTTCGATGTTGGGGTGATTCTGCGCGAACTCATCCTTGTAGCCCTGGATGCGCTCTTCAAGGTTGCTCTGGCCGACCTTGGTGATCAGGGCGACCTTGCCCTTGTCGCCAATCGCGGCGGCCAACAAACGCGCACCCACCTTGCCCGCGTTGTAGTTGCCGGTGCCCAGGAAGGTCTGGCGCGTCGAGCCGTACACTTCGGCGTCGAGCGTAACCAGCGGCGTGCCGCCCGCCACGATCTTATCGATCGCGGGCTTGAGGGCCGCATCGAAACCGACGACGTTCATGCCGTCCGGCTTCTCGGCCATCGTTTGTTCCATCGTGTTGACCATGGCGGTCATATCATATTCCACCGGCCCGACGAACTTGGTCTTGGCGTTCAAGACCTTGCCCGCAAATTCGAGGCCGACGCGGTGATCGATGAAGTACGGCAGGTTCAACAGGGCCAGCGCTTCAACGTACAACTTGCTGGCCGCAGGGGCCGCCGGAGCAGCGGGCGCGGCGGGCTGAGCCGGGGCCGCGGGTTGCGCGGGCGCAGCCGGAGCAGGTGTAGCGGCCTGCGGCGCGCAGCCGGCGATCATGCCAGCGATCAGCATGACAATCACGAGACTCTGGAAGAGCTTGCGGTTCATTGTAAAACGCCTCCTAGGGTGATGGGGAATCAATCTATCGGTTGAACAACAACATCGATTGGGTGAAAGGTCAATGGACTGTAATCGGGTTGGCCTCCTTAAGAGAAGTTTCTAGGTTGATTTGCGATCTTGCGCAATCGTCATGCCCGAACGCTTCTGTCGGGCATCCAAGCCACTTGCTCTCTGGATTCCCGCCGAAAGCACACGGGAATGACCGTACCTGCAAAAGTTGACGACCTACACTTAGTTTCCCGATCGGCGGCGATTGATGGCGTCCGCCGCGACGGCGATCACCAGCACCGAGCCGGTCACGATGGTTTGCCAGTACACATTGATGCCCAACAAGTTCAGGCCGTTCGCCAACAGTGCCATCAGCAACACGCCGAGCAATGATCCCAAAACCGAGCCTTCACCACCGGCCAGACTCGCTCCGCCGATGACGACCGCCGAGATGACGCGCAGTTCCGCGTTCAGGCCCGCCGACACCGAGGCCGTGCCCATGCGAGCCGTCAGCAACATACCCGCCACCGCGGCCAGCACACCCATCAGCATGAAGTTGATGATCTTCACGCGATCGACGTTGATACCGGACAGGCGCGCGCTGCGCTCATTGCCGCCAATGAAGTAACTCTGGCGGAAAAATTTCGAGCGGCGTAACAGCACTTCGCCGATGACGACGATGACGATCATCACCCACACGGGATTCTGCAAGCCGCCGAACATGCCCTGCCCCATGACGTTGAAGCCATCGGGCAAATTGGGAATGCCATAACCCGCTGTCAGCAACAGCACCACGCCGCGCGCGATCTGCTGCATGCCCAACGTCGCGATGAAAGGATTGACGTGTACCTTGGCGATGATCAAGCCATTCGCCAGGCCCACGCCCGCGCCCGTGAGCAAACCCACGATGATGGCGACCGGCACGTCTGCGCCCAGCTTGGTCATGGCGTAACCTGCCGTCGCGCCCGCCAAAGCCAGCGTGGCCCCCACCGACAAGTCGAAGGCTCCGGCGATCATCAGCACCGTCATGCCCACCGCCAGAATCGCGTCGAAGGACAGGCCCAGCACGATGGCCGTCAGGTTGGCGCTGGAACTAAAATTGGGCGAAGCAAAATTCAAAAAGATAGCGGCCGCCAATACGACCAGAAAAATGCTCAATTCGCGCTGTTCCAGCAAGCGCCGGACGCCGCTGCGGCCATTCCCATTCGTGGATTCACTCTTTGCCTTAACCGTCATTTCGCTGTCTCCTTCGCCGTCACACCGGCCGCCAGGACCATGATTTTTTGTTCGGTGGCTTCCGCGCCGTTGACCACGCCCACCAACTGACCTTCGCGCATCACGGCGATGCGATCGCTCACTTGCAAGGCTTCGGGCAAGTCGGATGAAATGACCATGATGGCCTTGCCCGATTGAGCCAGCTGTCTCAACAGCCGGTGAATTTCCTGCTTGGTGCCCACGTCGATGCCGCGCGTCGGCTCGTCCACGATCAGAATATCGGGCTGAGTGGCCAGCCACGCGCCCAGCAGCACCTTCTGCTGATTGCCGCCAGACAGGTTGCGCAGGCGCTGATTCAAACTGGGCGTGCGCACTTCCAATTGCGTGGTGTATTGCTGCGTCAGTTTGCGCAGAATGCCGGGCTGAAACCAGCCGCGCGGCGCAACCCGATCGAGGTTGGGGGCCATGAAGTTTTCGGTGATCGACTTGTCGAGGAACAGCCCTTCGCCTTTGCGGTCTTCCGACAGATACGCGAGGCCCGCCTTCATGGCCGCGCCGGGATTGTGGATGCTGATGGCCTTGCCGTGCACGAACACGTTACCCGTCGCGCCCGCATCCAAGCCGATGAGCGATCGCGCGACCTCGGTGCGACCTGCGCCGACCAAGCCAAAGAACGTCAGAATCTCGCCCGCGTGCAGCGTAAAGTTCACGTTGCGGAAGGTGTCTTTGTGCGAGAAGTTTTCCACGCGCAAGAATTCTTCGCCGTGTTCGACCGAGACATTCTTTTCCACGGCGCTCAAATCGCGGCCCACCATCATGTTGATGATCTGATGCTCATCGATTTCGTTCGTTGTGCGGATGCCCACCAACTGCCCGTCGCGCAGCACCGCCACCCGATCGGACAGCGCAAAAATCTCTTCGAGGTGGTGCGACACATAGATGATGGTCAAGCCTTGCTGCTTCAACTGCCGCAATCGATCGAAGAGTTGATCGGCTTCTTGCAGGCTGAGCGAGGACGTGGGTTCATCGAGGATGAGCACTTTCGCCTGGCGCGCCAGCGCCTTGATGATCTCCACCATCTGCTGACTGCCCATCGAGAGCCGCCCCACCCGATCGGTGGGCTTGAAATCCACCGAGAAGATGTTGAGCAGTTCCTGCGTCTGACGCACCATCGCGCGTTGATCGATCAAGCCCGCCACGCCGGTGGGCTGCCGATTGGCAAAGACGTTCTCGGCAACGGTGAGATTGGGCACGAGGCTGAGTTCCTGATAGACCACGCTGATACCGGCGGCCTCGGCCTCGTGCGGATCGCGGAAGGCGACGGGCTGGCCGTCCAGATAGACCTTGCCCGCGTCGGGATGATACGCGCCCGACAGGATGTGGATCAGCGTCGATTTGCCCGCGCCGTTCTCGCCCACCATCGCCAGAATCTCGCCGCGATAGGCTTCCAGCGAGACGTCCGACAGGGCGCGCACGCCGGGAAACGATTTGGAGACGCCTTCGACTTTCAATAGCACTTGTTGGTCCATGCGGACTCCTTGGATGCAGACTACCGATCGGGCTGCGGCTGGACACCGGCCGCGCTCAACGCCGCGACAAAATCCTCGTAGTGCAGTTCCGGCTTTTGCAGATAACCGGCCGCATCGCCGATGAGGGCGCTGGCTTCCTCTTTGGACAGCCACGAACAACTGATAATGGGAATGTGCGCCGTGGCGGCATTGGCCTTCAGCGCGAGGGCGGCTTCCCAACCGCGCAACTTGCCCGGCAGTTCGGCTTCCAGAATGATCACGTCCGGCGAGAGTTGCTGGGCCAGTTCGGGCAAGTCCTGCCCCACCTGCACGCGCACCGCTTGCAAGCCGCTGGTCTCCGCAAAACGCTGGAGCAGGCTGGCTACAAAGGGATCGGTTTCGCCAATCAGGCAGATACGGTTCATAGGTCGATGCGCGAGTGAGGCTACAGGAGAATGGTGGCATGGGACTTCGCCACGCGGTGAGACGGGATTAGTGTATGCCAAATCGAGGCGGACAGTCTCGCACTGCGGGGACAGAGTTTAGGAGATTTGAGACAGTTTTCACGGGTTAAGATGTTTTTGGTAAGCGAAAATCGCTCGGAGGTTTAGCCGAATATGATTGGGGAAGATCGATCCGATGGTAGGGGCGGGACATCTGCATTGAAATCATGAGCTAACCAGCATGATCTTATGGCGAATGTCTCTCCATTGAAATCATGAGCTAACCAGCATGATCTTATGGCGAATGTCTCTCCTATGAGATAACGGTGTTACTGAGAGGCGAGTGAAATGCACTCGGAAATAAACCACTATTTGCACAGATACCAAGATTTTGGTATTATTCCCACTGATTGAGCACTTGCAGTAACAATTGATTTTTGTCGCTGATCCGGTGACAATTGTCCAGAAGGTCTGCTTTATACGCTCGTCGCCGCTACTGGCTACTTGGCTTCTACGATGTATGACAATGTGCGACTGGCGCGGTAGGCGTGAATTGCACAACAAGTGCTCAATCACCCTCTACAAACCAACTACCAATGAATAACTTAAGCCCCGTTTTATCAGCCAGCGCTGAAGAGTTAAGGAAGAAGTTTCAAGAGTTACAAACTCGTGAGGATGTTGCAAACCTGCTCGAGATCGATGAGAGTCGATTAAACTACTATCTGTACATCATTCCTGAACCACATCGATATACCACTTTTCAAATCCCTAAGAAATCTGGCAAATTCCGCACAATCTCCGTTCCAGCAACTGCCTTGAAAATCTTGCAACGCAAGCTAAATCAAGTTCTTTTGGCTGTATACCAACCTAAAGCAGCCGTTCATGGTTTTGTACTGGGCAAAAGTATCGTCACAAATGCCCAGATGCATCTGCGGCAAAAATTCGTTCTGAATATTGATTTGAAGGACTTCTTCCCATCAATCAACTTCGGCCGAGTACGCGGGATGTTTGTGGCTCCTCCGTACAAGCTCCCGCCAATGGTGGCGACGATCCTCGCTCAAATTTGTTGTTGGAACAATCAACTTCCTCAAGGCGCTCCCACGTCTCCCATAGTATCAAATCTGATTTGTGCCAAAATGGACAGCCAGTTATTACGACTAGCGGAAAAACATCGCTGTGTATATACGCGATATGCCGATGACATTACCTTCTCTACATCGACTTCTCAGTTTCCAATTGCGATAGCAAGAAAATCAGAAGTAACTAACCAAGTAGAAGTTGGTGGAGATTTAGGACGCGTCATCAATGAAAATGGCTTCGAGATCAATTCCGACAAAATCCGTTTGCAGACAAGGCAGCAGCGCCAAGAAGTGACAGGGTTGATAGCAAACGGCAAAACTCCCAACAAGACGCCCAATGTTCAGCGGAGATATTTAAAGCAAATCCGAGCTATGCTGCATGCTTGGGAAAAATTCGGCCTAGATAATGCCGAGAAAGACTTCTTGGAGAAACACGACGGCCATTATCGTCATCCAAACCTAAACGAACCCTCATTCAAAAAAGTTGTCTGTGGCAAAATCGAATTCCTCGGCATGGTACGAGGAAAAGACGATGTGACCTATCATCGATTCAGAGACAAGCTATGGTCACTGGCACCAGAGCTAGCAAGATTCGATCCTGAAATTGAGTCTACCAACATTCCAACAAGCGTTCTGATAATAACAGAGGGTCAAACGGATTGGAAACATTTGAAGGCTGCTCTCCAGCAACTGAAAGAAGCAGGGGATTTCAGCGACCTCAACATCGAGTTTAGAGAATATGATGACAGCATCCAGATGGGAGACGGCGAGCTGGTCAAATTGTGTATTCAAATGGCGAAAATCCCACAGTCCAAAATCACTATCTGTCTGTTTGATAGTGATGCCCCGAGCACCCTGAAACCGCTCGCCTTATCAGATGCGATGTACAAACATATGGGTGGCAACGTGTTTGCAATGGTATTACCTACGCCTAATCACCGGCAAGGTTTGCCTGGAGTCTGCATTGAGCATTACTATCAAGACTCTGAGATTACGCGGGAAGACACACACGGCAGACGGCTATATCTGAGCAATGAATTTCACGAGAAGTCGATGCTACATCGAACCAAGCACGGGATCAGCACGAGTGACAGGCGGGTACACGATCTGAAGAAGGTGGTATGTCAAGTCCTGTGTAAATTAGGTGGGGCGGGTCAGGCCTTGGTCTCGACCGTGATGCGGCGGAATTTCAGGCTGCGAATCACGGCATAGAACATTAACAAACAACTGGCTTCATTCCGA
>JAGOBP010000035.1 GCA_017999195.1 Thermoflexales bacterium | reverse complement strand
CAGTTCAATCGGGCGTTGAAGATTTGCGCCGATTTGGGTGGGCGCGATCTGGGCGAACACTCGGCCAAGGAATGGTGGGAACATCGCTACGATTTCTATTATCCACCGCTGGGTCTGTCGCTGCCCAAGATGTACGGCACGCTGGAAACCGTGACCACCTTCGATAAAATCGAGCCGCTGTACTGGGCCAAGAAGAAGGCCATTGAAGAAGGCTTTGCCGAATGGAACACGCACTACATCGCGCACTTCTCGCACTGGTTCCCGTGGGGCGTGATGGTCTACGACCGCTTCATCATCGACAATCCGCCGCAGGACGCGCATGAAGCGTTGAAACTGCACAACCGCTTGTGGAACGTGGCGCTGCGCACCTCGCTGGCGCAGGGCGGCGTGTTGAATGAACATCACGGCGTCGGCCTGAAACTGGGCCGCATGATGCGCGAACAATACGGTCCGGCCTTCCCCCTGATTGAAGGCATCAAGCGCACGTTCGATCCGCGCGGTATTATGAATCCGGGAAAGCAGGGGTTTAGCCTGTGAACACCATACCCGTCAAAACCTTCCAAGATTACATTCCCATCTACGACGGCGATCGCTATTGCTTGATGTGCCGCCATGTCTGTCCGGTGGAGCGTGTCACCAAGCGCGAGACGACTACGCCGCATGGCTGGGCGCTGCTCATCGCGTCGGTGATTCGCGGTTCGTTGCAATGGGATGCGGATACCGTCGATACCTTATATCAATGTTCCGATTGCGCGACCTGCCAGGCCAACTGCGCCACCGATCGGCCTTTGCCGGCGGCCCTCAAGGCCGCGCGCGCCGAAGTGGTGCGTCTGGGTCAGCAGCCCGCCAGTGTGGTCGACATCGAGCGGAAACTGCGGGAGTGGGGCAATCCTTACGGCCCCCTCACGGCCCCGACTGAAGCACAAGCGAAAAGCGAAGTGGGGTTGTATGTCGGCGCGACCGCTCACTTCCTGCAACCGCAAGCCATCGCCGCCGCGCAAAAACTGTTGGGCGCGATGGGCATCCAGCCGACGTTGTTGAGCGCGGGCCGCTCGAGTGGTTACCTGCCGTATGCGCTCGGTTTGTGGGATATCGCGCGTGAACTGGCGCGGCAGACCGTCGAGGAAATCGTCGCCTCCGGCGTGCGTGAAGTGCTCACGCTGACGGCCGAAGATGCGCACGCGATCAAGCATGTCTACTATGAATTGGGCCTGATGCCGCCGCCACAAGTGCGCGTCATGCACCTGGCCGAATATCTTGCGCCGCAAGTGGCGAGCGGGGCCTTGAAGATTCGCCCGTTGGAACTGCAAGCGGTGACTTATCACGACCCCTGTCACGCCTTGGCGCTGCCCGATCATGCCAAGGCGGCCCGACAGTTGATCGTGGCGTTGACGGGCAATGCGCCGCGCGAAATGTTGTGGCGCGAGCAGCGCGCTGCGCCGTGCGGGGCCACCGGCGGCCTGGAATTTACCCAGCCCAAGCTGGCTGCGGCTATGGCGCAAAAACGGTTGGACGGCGCGCGGGACATCGGCGCGGAAATCGTGCTGACGGACGATCCGCACTGCGTGTCGCATCTGGTGCAGCATGCGGCTGGCTTGAGCGTGCAAAACTTGATCGAAGTGTTGGCCCAACAACTGGCGTGATTCAAGTGGAGGAGGACGAGAGCGAGAACAACCTTTCAGTCCATCATCGACTATCGACCGTCTAAAACCAGAAATCCACAATTCCTAAGGAGCCTACCATGTTTCTATCGATGCACAACTGGATGCGCGCGGAACCGATCGAACTGACGATTCGGCGACTGGCGAAGTTCGGCTACGACTCGATCGAGATCAGCGGCGAGCCGGAGAAGTACAACACCACCGAAGTCCGCAAGATTTTGCAGGACAACGGCGTGCGGTGCTGGGGCTCGGTCACGCTGATGTTTGCGGGCCGCGACCTCATTCACGCCGACCCCGCCGTGCGCGAGAACTCGGTGAAGTACATCAAAGACTGCGTGACCATGGTCAAGGAACTCGATGGCCGCGAGATGACCATTGTGCCGTCGCAGGTGGGCAAGGTCGTGCCGATGGACACGCCCGAGCAGGAATGGAAGTGGGCCGTTGAGGGCCTGCGCGAGGTTTACGCGCATAGCGAGAAGGCTGGCATCGTGCTGGGGCTGGAGCCGCTCAATCGGTTTGAGACCAACTTCCTCAATCGCCACGATCAGGCGCTGGCGCTGGCCAAGGCCGTTGGCCCCAACTGCGGTGTGACGCTGGATTGCTTCCACATCAATATCGAAGAATCCGACCTCTATCAGGCCATCCTCAACACCGGCAAGAAACTGGTGGACTTCCACGTGGCCGACAACAACCGCATGGGCTGCGGCATGGGTGATTACAACTGGACCAAGCTGATCAAGACGCTCGATCAGGCGGGCTACAAGAATGCGCTGACCGCCGAGTTCGTGGCCGCGTTGGATCGCACGCCGGCGAATCCGTATCCAGATGCGCTGGCCACTGAAGCCGATCCCGAACTGACGCCCGATCAACTGAAGTTCATTCAGGATCACGGCTCTGGCGTGCTGACCGAGAAGTTCTATTCGATGTTGACCGAAGTCACCGCCCAAACGCTGCGCAAGAGCATGAAGAAGGCCGGCATCGAGCCGACCCGGATTCCCAAGCAAGTGAAAGCGGGCCGCAGCGCTCGCGTGAACTAGCACTCGCAGAGAGTCGCATCGCCCGCCAGGGTGATGCGACTCTCTCCACTTGAGTTGACATGGCGATTCTCCTGATTGGCACCCTCGATACGAAAGGCCCCGAAATTGGCTATGTGCGCGATCGCATTCGCGCGCTGGGCGGCGACGCGCTGATCCTGGATTCAGGCATCCTGGGCGAACCGGTGGACATCGTGCCGGACATCACCCGATCGGATGTGGCGCTGGCCGCCGGTTCCACCATCGACGCCTTGCGCAATGCGGGCACGCGCGGCGCAGCCGTCGAGAAGATGAAAGAGGGCGTGAAGCAGGTCACGCTCGATCTATTTGCGCAGGGCAAGTTGCACGGGGTGTTGTGTCTGGGCGGCGCGGAAGGCGCGGTATTGGGCGCTACCGCAATGCGCGCCCTGCCGATTGGTGTGCCCAAGATTTTAGTGACGCCGCTGGCGTCAGGCAAGCGAACCTTTGGCACCTTTATGGGTACGCGCGATATTTTTGTGCTGCATTCCGTGATCGATATTGCGGGTCTCAATCCGATTAGTTGCACCGTGTTCGATAACGCGGCGGCTGCCGCCGTCGGCATGGCGCGGGCCGGTTACCACCCGATCGATGCGGCGGCCAACGACGGCAAACGCTATGTGGCGTTGACGATGTTGGGCAATACCACCAAAGCAGTGATGCGCGTAAAAGAGCGTATCGCCGCGCACGGCTATGAATCGATTATTTTCCACTCGAACGGCGTGGGCGGCCCGGCCATGGAAGACCTGGCTGAGCGCGGCATGTTTACGGCCGTGATCGATTACACCACCGATGAATTGACTGATCAACGTTTCGGCGGCTTCCATCAGGGCGGCGAAAAACGGCTGGAGCGCGTGGGCGCGCTCGGGCTGCCGCAGATTATCGTGCCGGGCAATATCGATTTCATGGTGCATGGCCCGCGCGATCAAGTGCCCGAGCGCTTTGCCGGACGCCCCGCGTATTATCACAATCCAGAGTTCACATTGATTCGGGTCTTGAAAGATGAGATGGCGCAGATCGGTCACCTGATGGCGCGCAAACTCAACGGGGCGCGTGGGCCGATCGAGGTGGTGGTCCCGACGCAGGGCTTGTCGATCCCCAATGTGCCCGGCGGTCTATTCTGGGACCCCGAAGCGGATGCCGCTTTCCGCGACGCGCTGTGCGCCGATTTGCGATCGGACATTCCCGTCATCATTGTGGACGATCACGTCAACTCGTTCAGCTTTGCCGATCGGGTGGCGGATGAATTCTTGAAATTGATGAGCAGCTAAATTGTGTCATTCCGAGCGCCGCGAGGAATCTCCTCATGTCGTTCGGGGTGACATTGCTAATCTTTCACATTGAGGTGAATCCCATGAGTGACAATGGCCAAAAGAAGTTTCGTTCGTATTGCATCGCTGATCTGACGTATGTGGACATTCAGGAATACCTGAAAGAAAAAGACACCATCCTCATTCCGATGGCGAGCATGGAGCAGCACGGCCCGCATCTGCCGCTGAAGACCGACACGGTGACGGCGGAAGAAGTGACGCGGCGCGTGTGTGACCAGATCGAAGTGCTGCACACGCCGGCGTTGTGGTGCGGTTATTCTCCGCAGCACATGTATGCGCCCGGCGCGGGACGCGGCACCGTCACGCTGCGCGCGGAGACCTTGTTGAACGTGATGTACGATGTGGCGCGCAGCTGCATCCATCACGGCTTCAATCGCATTATCTTCATCAATGGTCACGGCTCCAACGTGAAGGTGGTCGATCCGATTTTGCGCAAGCTGCGCTATGAGACCGGCGCGTTGATCGGCTTTGTGAAGCCCTACATGGAGAACTACGTGGGCATCCTTGAGGGCCTGATGGAGAATCCGCCGCTGGAGACGCCGGGCTGGCATGCCAGCGAGTTGGAAACCTCGCAGATGCTGGCGCACGATGTGGTGGAAGGCACGAACTATGTGCGTATGGATCGCGCGGCGAAGACGCTGGCCCATATCCCCGACTTCCTGCCCAAGACGTTTGCCAAGAAAGATGGCATGCCCGATGTGGAATTCGACGGCTACAAGTACTTCACCTTCCCGATGGACCATCACGAGTTCATCGAGTCGGGCACGATTGGAAATCCGCTGCGCGCCACCGCCGAGAAGGGCGAGGAAGCGTTCCGGCGCTATTCCGATCACTGCGCACGCGGCATTCTGGAATTGATGAAGGTGCCGGTGGAAGTTCACAATCGCGAGTTTGTCGACCGGGTGTAGTAACGATTTCAAAACCGTCAGGCCGGTAGTCATACCGGCCTGACGTTGGCCAGTGAAGAAGCACTTCATTCGATTGCGCGGGGGCATCACATTTAGGAGGCTGTTATGGCTAAAGTCGCGATCATCGGTGCGGGCAGCATTGTGTTTTGCAAGACATTGATCCAGGACATTCTATCGACCCCGGGCTTGCAGGACACCGAATTCGCGCTGATGGCCCCTAGCACGACGCGCACTTCGCAGGTCGAGGCCTACATCAACCGGGTTATCCAGGCGAACAACCTGCCCGCGAAGGTGTGGATCACCACCGATCGGCGTGAGGCGCTGAAAGACGCGAAGTACGTCATCGCCACATTTCAAGTGGGCGGCGTCAAGGGCTTCGAGTACGATTACAAGATTCCGTTCAACCACGGCGTCGATCAGTGCATCGGCGATACGCTAGGGCCGGGCGGTATTTTCCGCGCGTTGCGCAGCATTCCTGTCGCCGTGGACATGGCGAACGACATGAAGGAACTGTGCCCGAACGCGCTGCTGCTCAACTACGTCAACCCCATGGCGATGGTGTGTTGGGCGCTCGGCACGACGGGCATCGAGTTCATCGGCCTGTGCCACGGCGTGCAGACCACGCTTGATCTGATCGCCGGTTACGTGGATGTGCCCAAGAGCGAGATCGACTATTTGTGCGCGGGCATCAACCACATGGGCTGGTTCCTGCGCATCGAGCATCAGGGCCGCGACCTGTATCCACTCTTGCGCGAGCGCTTTGAACTGCCCGAATACTACGTCAACGAGAAGGTGCGCGGCGAGGTCTTCCGCCAGTTCGGTTACTTCATGACCGAGTCCACCGGCCACCTCTCCGAGTACGTGCCCTACTTCCGCAAGAATCAAAAGGCGCTCGAACTCTACTGCGACGAGCCGGGCTTTGGCGGCGCGACCGGCGCGTACTATAACTGGTGCGCCTACGTCGCGGATAAGTACGAAAATCAAGACATCCTGGCGGCGTATCCGCCCGATCTGCCCCCGCGCAGCATTGAATACGGTTCGTACATCATCGAAGCGATGGAGACCGGCAAAGTCTTCCGCCTCAACGGCAATGTCGTTAATGGCAACATGATCAGCAACCTGCCGCCCGATTGTTGCGGCGAAGGCCCGGTGTACGTCGATCGGTTGGGCTTGCACAAGACCATCGTGGGCAACCTGCCGTCACAGTGCGCGGCGTTGAATATGACCAACATCAACGTGCAGCGGCTCACCGTCGAAGCCGCGCTGGAAGGCGATGTCGAGAAGATCGTGATGGCCTGCGCCATGGATCCGCTCAGCGCCGCGACACTCACGCTGAATGAAATCCGCGAGATGGCGAGCGATATGCTGGAAGCCGAGAAGCAATGGCTGCCGCAGTTCGCAGGCAAGGTCATCAAGCCCACGCCGACGATCATGATCCCGCGCAACGTGCAGCGCGCCAGTGCGCCGATCGATCCGGCGTTGGCAATCTTCGCACGTTTCGGCGAATTGGCGTCGTAACCTCACCTCACCTTCAGCCCCTTCTTCTGAAGTCTACAGACGATTTCAAGAGCAGGGGCTGACTAGACACCCCCGGCAGGTCGGGGAAAAGATGCATATTCAGCGTGATTGGCACGTCGAATTTGACGAAGAGCGTTACATTGCTCAAGTCGGCGGCAATCTTCCCAAACTCCTGGCGCGACCGGGTGTCCGGGCCGATTGGGAAGCAGCGCTGGCCGATGCCCGTGAACTCGTCGCACCGGCCGCGGCGTGGGGCACATTTCCGATCAAGGAGTTCCGGCACGAACGGCTGATGCTCGCCAATGGCACTAAAATTGGCGGCGGGCCGGTGGCAACGGTTGTGGCCGGAGCAACCGATCTGGTGGTTGGTGTGTGTACCATCGGCAGCGCGATCAGCCGCCGCATCTCAGATCAACTCCAGAGCGGGCAGCGGCTTCATGCCTGGTTCCTCGACGAATTAGGCTCGTGGGCGGTCGATCAGGTGCGCCAGCAGTTGTGCCGTCAGGTCGAAGACGAAGCGATCGGGCGCGGGTTGCACGCCAGTGCTTCGCTTTCGCCGGGCGAATCCGAATGGTCGGTTTCCGAACAAGCGGTGATTTTTTCATTGGTGGACACGCGCGAGATTGGCGTCGCCTTGACCGAGTCGCTGGTCATGTCCCCCGTCAAATCGCTATCGCTGATTATGGGCATTGGCCCTGGCCCGCTCGGGGTTGAGGGCGCGAGCAACTGTGACTTTTGTACGATTCGGGAGCGTTGCGGCTATCGCCGCCTGCGTCTCGGTCAGTAAGCGGCAACGCCTACCCACTCATCATAGGAGCCGTGGCAATGAAAGAAAAACTGATTACCGCTATAGCCGAGCTGTATGAAGAGGAGGCCATGAGCCTGGTCCACGCCATGCTGGATGCCGGCGAAGACCCGCAGGTCATCCTCAACGCCACGAGTGAGGCGATGCGCATTATCGGCGCGCGCTTCGAAGAAGGCGAATACTTTCTCCCTGAGCTGATCATCGCCGGCGACTTGATGAAGCAGGTTGCCCTGGTGGTCAAGCCCAAGTTGGTGACCAAGGCCGTGGCCGCCAAGCCGCTGGGCAAGATTGTGCTGGGCACGGTCGCCGGTGACATTCACGACATCGGCAAGGATGTGGTGGGCTTCATGCTGGATGCCAACAATTTCGAGGTGCATGATCTGGGCGTCGATGTCCCCGTCGCCACCTTTATCGCCAAAATCCGCGAAGTGCAACCCGACATCGTCGGGCTGAGCGGCTTCTTGACGCTGGCCTTTGAGCAAATGAAGGTCACGGTGGAAGCGATTAAAGCCGCCGGATTGCGCGATCAGGTAAAGATTATGATTGGCGGCGCCATCATGGACAGCGAGGCCGCCCAGTACGTTGGGGCCGACGCCTACGGCGCCAATGCCACCGCTGCGGTGAAAATCGCCAAATCCTGGACAGGGGGAATGTAGCCATGACTGACAAAACACCGCAAGAACTGTATGATGCACGTGTGCAGCGCATCCTGGCCGCCGCCGCCCTTAAGACGCCCGATCGCGTGCCGGTCTTTGGCCCGTATCAAAAATACCCCTACAACTTCGGCGGCATCACGTTCAAGGAAGCGATGAACGATTATGCCGCGGCCCGCGCGGCTTGCCACGCCTTTACGGACTACTTCCAACCGGACGCGGACTTTGGCCCGATTTTTGCCTATCCCGCGAAAGCCATGGAAATTCTGGGCTGGAACGCCTTCAAGTGGCCGGGCCACGGGCTGGGCGACGACGTGATGTATCAGTACGTCGAAGGCGAGTACATGTCGGATGCAGAGTATGACGAGTTCATCTTTGACCCGTCCGACTTTATGCTTCGCAAGTGGGCGGCGCGCCAGTTCAAGTCTATGGCGGGCTTCGCGAATATGATCCCCTGGCGGCGCTTCATGTGGTCGGGCTGGATGAATTTGCCCTTCTTCTGGTCCACGCCCGAATTTCAGGAATCGCTGCGCACCATCACGGCGGGCGCGGAAGAAACCAATAAATGGTGGGCCTCGCAGTTCCAGTATTGGGGCGAGGTCAAAGACAAGGGCGTACCCATCGCCTACGCCGGTTGGGACTGGCCGCCGTTCGATATTCTGGGTGACACCGTGCGTGGCACGCACAAGATTCTGGCCGACATGCGCCGCCGCCCCGGCAAGCTGCACGACGCGCTGGAAGTCGCCACCCAAATCTTCATCGAATATGGCTCGGGCGCGGCTGGTGCACCGCTGCCGTTCTGCTGGGTCTGGGTACACAAGTCGACGCGCGAGTTCATGTCCGACGCGCAGTTCGGCGAGTTCTACTGGCCCTACCTGCGCAAGGGCCTGCTGGCGCTGGTCGAGAAGGGCGTCATTCCCGTCATCTACTGGGAAGCCGACTTTGAAAGCCGCTTGAAGCACATCGTGGACGTACCCCCCGGCAAGATCATTTATCACCTGTCCAACACCAACTATGAGAAAGCCTACGATGTGCTGAAGGGCACGACGGCGCTCATGGGCAACGTCCCCAACATCATGCTGCACAGCGGCACGCCCGATGATGTGCGCGGCTACTGCAAGAAGATCATCGACACTATCGGCAAGGATGGCGGTTTCATCATGGATACCGGCGTCATGCTGGATGAAGCCAAGCCCGAAAACCTGAAAGCGATGTTTGATTTCACGCGCGAATACGGCGTGTATCGATAGGCCCACAACCCGATCGGCCCGCACACCCGATCGGGTTCTGATACCTTCAAGGAGATCATCATGAAAGTAGGTTGTTTTGCCTTGATCGATCCGTTTTCGATTTTGGAGCATCAACTGGATCGAATTCGAGATTGGGGCTTCAAATATGCCGATATTACCGACAGCACCGACGGCGGCAGCATGGGCGTGGAATATGGCTTCGCGGCCGTCGCCAGCCTCGATGCGAATCCCTTCGATCTCAAGCGCATGTTCGAGAGTCGCGGCCTGACGATCACGTCCTACTGCGCCCACGCGAACTTGCTGGACCCGACCGCGCCGTGGCGCTTCGGCACGATGCAGATCATCAAAGCGGTGCGCAATGCGGCCGCCATCGGCGTGAAGCACGTCATCACGTCCGAAGGTGATCCCAAGACCGAATTCGGCCACAACCTCACCGAGCAAGAAGCGCTGTTCTTGATTCGCGAGCGGCTGTATGAGCCGCTGCGTGTCGCGGCCGATCACGGCGTGAAGATTCTGCTGGAACCGCACGGCAAGTACACCGACTCGATCGACTACATGGAGAAGATTCTGGATCTGTGCAACTCGCCCGCGTTAGGCGTGAACATGGATTCCGGCAACTCGTGGTTGGGCGGCACCGATCCGGTCGAGATGGTGAAACGCCTCGGCAACAAAATCGAGCACGTGCACTGGAAAGATTGGCCGGCGGAGATGGAAGCCAATCGGGGCAAGATGTTCGGCGCGGGCATGTCGGGCATTCCGCTGGGCACGGGCGTGGTCGACATCAAGGGCGTGTACAATGCGCTGGTGGAAGTCGGTTATGACGGCTACACCACGCTCGAAATCGCGGGCGACGATGCCGTGAAGCAAAGCTACGCGTATTTGAAGTCGTTGGGCGCGGAATAACTACGCCCGTCCGTCATTGCGAGCATCCTGAGCGGAGCAGCGTTTTTTGCTGCGAAGTCGAAGGATGCGAAGCAATCTCATCCTTTACCGGCAAGAGATTGCTTCGTCGCGACGCCCTATCCGCGTAGCGGGGGCGCGCCGGGCGAAAGCGCTCCTCGCAATGACGTATACTTGATCAAAACCAAACTCTTTTTAGGAGCGATGAACATGGGACGACCGGTAACTCTTTTCAGTGGTCAGTGGGCCGATTTGCCGTTTGATACTTTCTGCGCCAAGGCCAAAGCCTTTGGCTATGACGGCGTCGAGATCGCGTGCTGGGGCGATCATTTCGAAGTAGACAAGGCGCTCAGCGATGACGGCTATGTGCAATCGCGCTGGGACATTTTGAACAAGCATGGCTTGAAGTGCTTTGCCATCAGCACGCACCTTGTTGGGCAATGCGTGTGTGATGATCCCATCGACGAGCGGCACAAGAGCATTTTGCCCTCGCGCCTGTGGGGCGACGGCGATCCGGAAGGCGTCCGGCAACGCGCGGCCGAAGAAGTTAAGAACACGGCGCGGGCCGCGGCCAAGTTCGGTGTGAAAGTCGTCAACGGCTTCACCGGCTCCAAGATTTGGAAGACCGTGGCGATGTTCCCGCCGGTCTCGCCAGAAATGATCGAAGCAGGCTACCAGGACTTCGCTGATCGTTGGAATCCCATCCTCGATGTGTTCGATGAAGTCGGCGTGAAGTATGCGCTGGAAGTGCATCCGTCTGAAATCGCGTATGACTTCTGGACGGCGGGCAAAGTGCTGGACGCGATCGGCCATCGCCCGGCCTTCGGCTTCAACTTTGATCCCAGCCACTTCTACTGGCAAATGTTCGACCCGGTCGAATTTGTCTACGAATACGGCAAGAACATCTATCACGTCCACGTGAAAGAATCCGTCCGCAATCTCAACGGCCGCAACGGCATCCTCGGCTCGCATTTGCTCTTTGGTGATCCGCGGCGCGGCTGGGACTTTGTCTCGCCCGGGCGCGGCGGCGTGCCCTTTGAGCGCATCTTCCGCGCGTTGAACAGCGTCAACTATGAAGGCCCGCTCTCGGTCGAGTGGGAAGACAACGGCATGAACCGCGATCAGGGTGCGCCCGAAGCCGTGGCAATGGTCCGCCGTCTCGATCTCACGCCGTCCAACGTCGCCTTCGACGCCGCGTTTGCGTCGAAAAGCTGAACGACGACAATGATGCCTGACGAACGGGGCAGCCAGACCGTGACGGTTCATCTCGCCTATGGGCGCGAGGGCCTTACGCTGGATTTGCCGGAGCCGATCGATGTGGTGGCGGCCCCGTTCGTTTCTGCTTTGCCCGATGAAGCCACAGCGCTCCGCGCGGCTCTGCGCCAACCGATCAGTTCACCGCCCCTCGCGGCGCTCGTCAAGCCGGGTGCTCGGGTAGTGGTCGCACATAGCGACATCACGCGCCCTACGCCAAATCATCGCATCCTGCCGATCGTGCTGGCTGAACTCGAAGCGGCTGGTGTGGCGCGGCATGACATCACGCTGCTCAATGCGCTAGGCACGCATCGCCCACAAACCGAGGCCGAGTTGCGCGCCATGCTGGGCGCTGAGGTGGTCGATCACTATCGGTGTGTGCAGCATAACGCCTTTGACGATGATCAGCTGGTGTCGCTGGGCACGACATCGCGCGGCCATCCGGTGCGGCTCAATCGCCACCTCATGGACGCCGATGTTAAAATCCTGACGGGCTTTATCGAACCGCATTTCTTCGCCGGCTACAGCGGCGGCCCCAAAGGCGTGTTACCCGCACTGGCGGGCACGGAAAGCGTGTTCACCAATCACGGCTACGAGATGATCGCTCATCCCGCGGCCACGTGGGGCGTTACGCACGGTAATCCCATCTGGGAAGAAATGCTCGAAATTGCTTTGCTGGTGCAGCCGGTCTTCTTGCTGAACGTCACGCTCAACACCCGGCAACAAATCACGGGCGTGTTCGCGGGCGATCTGCAACAAGCCCATGCGGCGGGCTGCGCGAGTGTGCGCGAGCACGCGATGGTCAAAGTGCGCGAACCGTATGATGTCGTCCTGACGAGTAACAGCGGTTACCCGCTCGATCAGAATTTGTATCAAACGGTCAAAGGCATGAGCGCGGCCAATCGCATCGTGCGTGACGGCGGCGCGATCATTATGGCGGCGGCCTGCGTAGACGGCCTGCCCGATCACGGCAAGTACGCGGCCTTGCTGGCCGAAGGCGGATCGCCGCGCGGCGTATTGGACCTGCTGGCCCGGCCCGGCTTTTGCGAACACGATCAATGGCAGGTACAGCTTCAGGCTCAGATTCAACAGCGCGCAGCGGTGCACGTCTACAGCGACAACCTGACGGACGAGCAGATTCAACGCGCGTTATTCATGCCCTGCCGCGATCTGCCTCAGACGGTGGCCGCTTTGCGTCAGCAATATGGGCCGCGGGTGTGTGTCATGCCCGATGGGCCGCAGACGATTGCCTATTTTGAAACGGCGCGTTAAGTCGCTATTGCACATTCAACTTCTAAAGGAAGGTTACTATGGCCGAAGCTGGTTTCACTAAAATGACAGGCGCGAAGCAAGCCGGCAGCACGCCGGAAGTTGGCGTCGGGATGTTGGGCTATGCGTTCATGGGCAAGGCGCATTCCAACGCCTACAAGAAATTGCCGTACATGATGTATCCGCCGGTGGCGATTCCGAAGTTGATTGCGATCTGCGGTCGCAATGAAGACGCGGCCAAAGAAGCGGCCGAGCGCTACGGTTATGAAGGCTACTACACCGATTGGCGGCAGATGTTGAAAGACGATCGCATCCAGTTGTTTGACAACGGCGGCCCGAACGACGCGCATGCCGAGCCGTGCATTGCAGCGGCCCAGGCGGGCAAGCACATCATTTGCGAGAAGCCCATGGCGCGCACCGCCAAAGAAGCCGCGACGATGCTGGAGGCCGTGACCAAAGCGGGCGTCAAACATGCCGTCGCGTTCAACTATCGCTTCGTGCCGGCCGTGCGTCTGGCCAAAGACCTGATCGATTCCGGCAAGTTGGGTCAGATTTATCACTATCGCGCCACGTATTTGCAGGAATGGGTGATGCCGCACTACGGCACCCCGATGATCTGGCGGCTCAACAAAGAAACTGCGGGCAGCGGCGCACTGGGTGATCTGGGCGCGCACATCATCGATCTGGGCCGCTTCCTCGTCGGCGAGCCGCGCCGCGTGAACGCGATGGCGCAGACCTTCATCAAGGAACGCCCCGGCGCGGATGGCAAGATGCAGCGGGTCGATGTGGACGATGCCTTCGTGTCGACCGTGGAGTTTGAAAACGGGGCCATCGGGACGGTGGAAGCCACGCGCTTTGCCGCCGGTCACAAGAATCACGGCTGCTTCGAAATCAACGGCGAGAAGGGCAGCATTCGCTTCGACTTGGAGCGCCTGAATGAATTGGAAGTCCTGTGGGTGGGTGAAGAGCCGAAGGAAACGCAAGGCTTCCACCAGATCAGTGTCACCGAAGGCTATCACCCGTTCTGGTCCAACTGGTGGCCGCACGGGCACATCATCGGGTGGGAACACACCTTCGTGCATGAGATCAACCATCTGCTGGATGCCATCGTCAACAACACAGACGTGGCGCCTTTCGGCGCGACCTTTGAAGACGGTTACAAGAACGCTGTGATCTGCGATGCGATTCTTGAATCGGCCGACAGCGGCCGGCGCGTGGATGTCAAATACTAGACGTTGGACGTTTGAAGTTGGAGGCTGGATGTCCGGCCTCCAACTTCGATGATTTCATCTCCCCTATCCGATTGCCCATCTCCAGCCTTCAACTCCCACTATGACACGAACAATTCAATCCGCCGCACGACCGGTCCAGTTGGCGCACGTGATGCCGGCCGGTCTGTTGATCATGGCCATGCTTGGCGTGGCAACCATTTACTATGGCCCCACGCTGATCTACGTCGCCGACGAATACCACCAGTCGGTGAGCACGATTGGGGCGGTGCTGGGGCTGCACGGCCTGGGCTTTTTCTTCAGCACCTTAACCGCCAACCGATTGGCCCGCCGTTTTCAAATGCGGCGCGCCACGGCCATCGGGTGCGGGCTGGTGGGCGTGGGTGTGTTGGGCTATATGGCGCTGCCGTTTCCGTTCAACGTGGCCGCCGCGTTTCTCGTGGGTTTTGGCGCGGGCACCTTGGAAGTGCTGCTCAATCGGCTGGTGGAACTGCTGGCGGGCGAT
>JAGOBP010000491.1 GCA_017999195.1 Thermoflexales bacterium | reverse complement strand
TGATCGCGTTGTCGGGCACACTCGCCATCGGGCTGATGCTGCGCGACATCTTCAAACTGCGCTTCTGGTGGATCGGCACGCTGATCCTGTCGATCACACCTACGTGGTTCTTGCATACACGGACGGCGTTTGAGCATCCCTTATGGGTGGCGTTCTATGCGTGGTTCTTGTATTTCTACCTGCGCTATCGCACCGACAAGCCGCGCCATCTGCTGACCGCCTTCGTCTTCGGCGCGTTGTCGTTTTACTCATACAACGGCGCGCAGTTGGGCATCGTCGTCACCGGGATTTTGCTGCTCATTTCAGACGCGCGCTATCACTGGCGCACGCTGCGGCACAACCCCCAATTGCTGCTCGCCGCCGCCATTGTGCTATTCCTCGTGGCGCTGCCCTTCCTGCGCTTCTACGCCGATCACTCCGATGAGACCTTCAAGCATCTGCGGATTCTCGATTCATACTGGACGCTACCGATCTCGATGGACGAGAAGATCAATCGGTTGGTCAATGAGTTCGCGTTTGGTCTCAGTCCCGATTATTGGTACGCGCCCGAAAATTCCCGCGATTTGATCCGGCATCAGATGAAGGGCTATGGCCTGCTGCTGCCCATCACCCTGCCCTTTACGCTGTTGGGAGTGTTGTTGTGCTTGAAGAATTTCAAATCGTCACGCTTTCGCGCCGTGCTGATCGCGCTGCTCATCGCGCCGATTGGCGGCGTGTTGGTGGCGACGCTGGTGCTGCGTGTGCTGGTCATGGTGATTCCGGCGGCGCTGCTGGCCTCGATCGGGTTGATTGCCGTACTCGACTGGATCGCCACACGCTGGAAGTATCAGCCCATCGCCATCGGCGCGTTCGTTGTGCTGGCGGGCTTCAACCTATTCATGCTGAACGATGCGCTGACCAACGGCCCAACGTGGTACACCGACTATGGCCTGGGCGGCCTGCAATATGGCGGCCAACAGATCTTTACCGAAGTGACAGAAGTCTTGCGTCAGTCGCCGCAAACGCGCGTCTACGTCTCGCCGACGTGGGCCAACGGCACGGATGCGCTGCTGCTGTTCTTCGCGCCGAACGAGCCGCGCGTGCAGATGGGCAACATTGACGCCTTCATGTTCAGCCCACTCCCGTTGGATGACAATACGCTGCTGGTGATGACGACCGACGAATATCAACGCGCCGTGAATGATCCCAAATTTAGCAACGTGCGGATCGAGCGCACCCTGAAGTATCCCGATGGCCGCGATGGTTTCTATTTTGTCCGGTTGAATTACTCGGAACAAGCGCCCGCCATTTTTGCCGCCGAAGATGCCGCGCGCCGCCGCCCCGAAGAAGCCGACGTGATGGTGGATGGGCAAATAATGCGAGCCGTGTACTCGCGTCTGGATATGGGGCCGATTGCCAACGCCTTCGACGGTGATCCGTTTACGCTGGTCCGCACCGTCGTGGATAATCCCTTCGTGATCACGCTGACCTTCCCAGAGCCGCGCACCTTGACAGGCGTCACGCTGACCACGGCGACGATGGACTTCAATGCGGCCATCACGTTGACTTTAGCCAGCGGCGAGACGCCCACGTACAGTCGCAACTTCCTGCAAACTGGCCCAGACCCCACCAACGCGTTCCCATTTGATCCCGCACCATCCGGCCCGGTTAAATCCATGGAGATTGCGATCAAAGACCTCAACGCGGTTGGCGATGCGCATCTGCATGTGCGCGAGATCAAACTCAAATAATCCCCCTTTGCGCCTTTCATCACGCAATCCTTAATTTTTTTTGACAAACCACACATTGCTCTTACCTCGCCGTATCTTCTATAGTATATTTGTGTTCTCCCTAGCAACTTTGTCAAAACACGCGATGTAATACGGCGTAGACCGCTTGACGCACTGCGACTTAACGCACGGCGACACAGCGGTTAGCGTTGCTCTGCGTGCCAAGAGGAGGAGGAGGTGTCACCCGCGTACGCCGCGAGATGAATCTATTTGTCTGCCTGTCGCTTGCCGAACTGTTGCTATCGACCCGATATCATTGACGCAGCACCCCCAACCCCCTAAGGAGCGCTATGTCCAGCATTGATATGGTTGAAGCCGTGGCCGTTAAGGCCAAGCAGTCGATGCCGAAGATCATCTTCGCCTCGGCCGCCGGTACGATGGTTGAGTGGTACGACTTCTATATTTTTGGCAGTTTGGCCTCAGTCATTGCCAGCAAGTTTTACAAGACCGGCACGCCGCTGGGCGACATCATCGCCTGGCTGGCCGCCTTTGCGGTAGGCTTCATTGTGCGCCCCTTCGGCGCAATTGTGTTCGGTCGCGTGGGCGATTTGATCGGGCGCAAGTACACCTTCCTCGTGACGATGACGTTGATGGGCCTGTGTACGTTTGCCGTCGGCATCCTGCCCACCCGTGATCAGATCGGCGACCTGGCCGGCATCATCCTGATCGGCCTGCGTATTTTGCAGGGGCTGGCGCTGGGCGGCGAGTACGGCGGCGCGGCCACCTACATCGCTGAGCATTCGCCGCACGGCAAGCGCGGCTTCTACACCAGCTTCATTCAAATCACGGCCACATTGGGCCTGTTCGCCTCGCTGGGCGTCATCTTGACCACGCGCTCCATCATGGGCGAAGCCGCCTTCACCGGCACCGCCGATCAGTGGTTTGCGGGCTGGCGCATCCCCTTCATGCTGTCGATCGTGCTGGTGGGCCTGTCGTTGTACATCCGCATTTCACTGCGTGAATCGCCGTTGTTTGCCAAATTGAAGACGGCGGGCAAGACGTCCAAGAATCCGCTAAAGGAAAGTTTTGGCAACCCCGAAAATCGCCGCTGGGTCATCCTGGCGCTGTTCGGTGCGACGATGGGCCAGGGCGTGGTGTGGTACACCGGCCAGTTCTATGCGCTGTACTATCTGCAAAACATCTACAAAGTGCCGCTGGTCGATTCCAACCTCATCGTCGGCGCGGCGCTGCTGCTGGGCACACCGCTCTTCATCGTGGTCGGCGCGCTGTCCGATCGGATTGGGCGCAAAAAGTTGATGTTGACCGGCATGGCCCTGGCGGCCATCACCTATCTGCCCATCTACAGCGCTATGGCAGGCTTCTCGCCCTTCATCGGCAACCCCGCCGATAAGATCGCCAATCCGGCCTACAGCCCGTTCATGCTGGGCGTGTTCGTCTTCATCCAGGTGGTCTATGTGACGCTGGTCTATGGCCCCATCGCCGCCTTCCTGGTGGAACTGTTCCCGACCAAGATTCGCTATACGTCGATGTCGCTGCCGTATCACATCGGCAATGGCGTGTTCGGCGGGCTGGTGCCCATCATCGGCCTCAGCCTGCTTCAAAGCACCGGCAACAATCTGGCGGGCTTGTACTATCCCATCGCCATTGCCGCCATCTGCTTTGTCGTCGGCGCGCTCTTCATCAAAGAGACCAATCAGGTCGATATTGAGGATCACACCAAAGCGATTGCCACCCAGGGTGCGGGCAAGTAAACCGTCCCGATTGATCTTTCCGGCCCGATCGGGCGTAAAGGCTCGATCGGGCCGGAAACCGATCATGATGATTTGATCGTTGACCATTGTTCATTGATCATGCTATACTCTGCCCCACCTCGCAGCCGAATCAAGTTTTGCACCATCAAATCAAAATTGAATAAGGAGACACCATGGCTGAAACTGACCCCAACCATGACGAGTTCTATTATCCATCGCCCGACGTTGTCGCCCAGGCGTATGTCAAGAATTGGGACGAAGTAGCCCAACGCGCCGACGCCGATTTTGTGGGCTTCTGGGAAGACCGCGCCAAGGAGTTGATCGACTGGCACGCGCCGTGGACGCAAGTGCTGGA
>JAGOBP010000034.1 GCA_017999195.1 Thermoflexales bacterium | reverse complement strand
GTTTCGCGATGTACAGATTGATGAACACCATACCCGCCATTTGCGTCAGATCGATCAGCCCGACGAAGGCTTCGTTCATGCGCAAATCATTCACCATGAATGGCACAAACAGCACATTGATCGCGCCCAGGCCTAGCATGGTCAGCGCAAAGCCCAGCGTCGCGCCGACTAACACGCGCTGATGGGCCATAAAATGCAGGCCTTCTTTCAGCTCGCCCCACACTTGCCCGGCGCGTGGCTCGCGCTGGCCTAGCACACGCGACGTATGCGGCAGCGGCAGCGCCGCGATAAACGCCGCCGACACAAAGAACGACAGCGCATCGATGACGATTGCGGGCACGGCCGAATCGAACAGGCCGATCAGCAACCCTGACGACGCCGTACCCAGCGTCATCGCGACGATGAAACTGGTTTGCGACAACGTATTCGCCACCAGCAAGTGGTCTTTATCCACCAGATGCGGCAGGCTGGCCGTCTTAGCCGGCCCAAACACCGAACTCAGCGCCGACCACAGCGCCGCGCTTACGTAGTAAATCCACGCGTCTTCCGGCCGGTTGACCAACAAGCACGCCAGCACGACGAGGCCGCGCGCCACATCCGTGATGATCATCAACTGCTTGCGATCCAGCCGATCAACATACACGCCCGACAACAAACCAAAGATCACGCGCGGCGCAGTCTGGCAGATCATCAACACCCCGATCGCTTGTTCGGCGCCCCCCGCGCTGAACAAGCGATTGAGCATGATGACCAGCGACAGATACAATAGTCCGTCACCCAACTGTGAGACGGACTGACCGATCAACAGGTTTCTAAAATTGCGGTTGCGCAGCACATCACGCATGCGAGGTTGTGCCATCTCAACCCACCTCCGTCTGGCTCAGGTCCTTCAAGGGAAAGAGCGCCACGGCTGCGCCAAATTCCAGTTCCCCCGCCGGATCGTCGGCCGCTTCGACTTCTTCCATCAACTTGGCCAACTTCTTGGTCAGGCGCGCCGCTGTGGCCGCAGTCAACCGGACGTTGGTCCGCGCAATCGTCGCGCGCAGGGGACCGTCGTCGCCGGGCAGCGTCAAGAAACCCGCGTGAACCGCGTGGCGCAAATCGTCGGCCACCGCTTCCATGATCGAGGCCAGCAGTTCGCCGTACGCGCTCTGCTCCAGTTCCTGCCCCGGCAAACGCAGCAGATTGCGCGACACGCGGATCATCTCCGCCACGCAGCGATAGTATTTTTCGATGATACCGGATTTGACGCGCGTCTCGACGACCTTGATCAGCCCCACCCGCTCCAACTCGCCAAAGTGGTAGTACAGTTTCGTCGGGGGCAGTTCCAGCCGATCGGCCATTTGCCTGGCCGTCAGCGCCTGCGGAAACAGGTTGTTCAGAATCCGCATGCGCAGCGGATCGGCCAGGACGCGCAGTTGTTCCAGTTCGGTCACTTCAAAGACATCGGGGGCGGGACGGGCTTTGGCTTTGGTCATCGCTTAATCCTTCTCAAGCATTCAAGCCTGGTTAATCATTCAAATATTTTTGAATGATGAAATCATTTTAACAATACCGGGTGAATTTGTCAATGGGCAAAATTGAGGTGCGTGGCAGTCAGACGGGCGGCGGCTGTCAGCCTTCAGTCAACCAGTTTGGTGCGGCGGGGGTATAATCTCCGTGACTTTGAACACACTCACTCCCGTAAACGGGACCACATCAGAAAGAGGCGATTCAGAATGAGTATTTCACCGATTTTGTCGATAGTAGGCTGGGCCTTGATCGTTGGCCTGGGGTTGTACATCTTTTACGTTGCCACCTTGCGTTCACAACGGCGCGAGGCCAAAGTCAACATCATCATCGTGTTGATACTGCTCATCGGCGGGCTGGGGCTGAACACACTGGCCTCTGGCCTGGTCTTTGTCGATCAGTTTGAAGCCGGTGTTGTGGTCAGTCCGCTGACCGCGGGCGGCGTGCGGCCAGAGCCGTTGACGGCCGGTATCCACTGGATTATCCCGTTCGTGGAAAGCGTCGATCGCTTCAGCATTGCCAAGCAGGAATACACCATGTCTGGCAAGCCGGGTGAAGGTGCGGTGCAGGGCGATGATGCCGTGGAAGCCCGCACGTCAGACGGCCAACAAGTGTACATCGATGCCACCGTCCGTTTCTACGCCGATCCGCTCAAGACAGTCGATCTGCGCCGGACCTGGCAGGGCCAAGACCGCTACATTAGCGGCTTCGTACGGCCCACCACTCGCAATGTGATCTACAACATGACGGCTGGCTACAAGGTCGAAGAAGTGTATGGAGCCAAGCGCACTGACCTGCAACAACAGATTCAGGCGCAATTAGCCGATCAGTTTGCGGCTCAGGGTCTGGTCTTGGATGCGTTCCAGTTGCGCAACATCACCTTCTCGCCGGAATACGCCCAGTCGATCGAGCAAAAACAGATCGCGCAGCAGCAATCTGAGCAAGCGAAATTGTTGGTGCAGAAGAGCCAGCAAGAAGCCGATCAGCTGCGCGCCAAGGTCAAGGGTGAGGCCGACGCCGTCATCCTGCGCGCCAACGGCGACGCCGAAGCCGCCGTAACTCGCGCCAAAGGCGATGCCGAAGCGTTGAAACTCATTGCCGACGCGCTGGCGACCAATCCCGATCTGTTGACGTATACTTACATCCAGAAACTCGCGCCGAATGTGGGCCTGATTCTCTTGCCCGCGGGCGGCAACAATCCCTTCATTCTGGATTTGAATCAGTTGCAGAATCAACTGCCCAAGACGACGACGCCCGCAACAGTGGCGCCAGTATCACCCACATTACCCACACCGTAAACCAAATCGGTGAGGCATCAACAGCCGATCGGGCGTGCACAACCCGATCGGCTGTTTGTTTGTGCCGCCAGACGCAAACCGGTTAGAATTTGTCAATTTTAAGCAACTCAGGCACATCAAGCGGGTTGTTATCAGGTATAATCACTTCAGCACCTGCGCCGAAGTTTATGCGCAGGTCTTTATATGCACAGCGGAATTATCATACTTGCAAGGGAGTTGCAAAGATGGCTAAGACAGCAGTTCAAGATGCGGTTGCACCCGCGCGAAAAAACGGCGCAGCCACGCCGCAGACCGCCGCGGATGCGCTTGATACCGGGACATTGCAGAGTTGGTATCGAGAGATGGTGTTGATTCGCCTGTTCGAAGAGAACGCGCGCATGGCGTATCAGCAAGGCAAGATTGGTGGCTTCTTGCATTTGTATATCGGCGAAGAGGCCATTGCGATCGGCGCGATCCACGCCCTGAAGCCGGAAGATCATATCGTGACGCACTATCGCGATCACGGCCACGCCATCGCGCGCGGGCTTGATCCCAAGCGCCTGATGGCTGAGTTATACGGCAAGGAAACGGGCGTCGCCAAAGGGCGTGGCGGCTCGATGCACTTTGCCGATACCAGCCTCAATTTCTGGGGCGGTTACGCGATTGTGGCCGGGCATTTGACCATTGCGGTGGGTTTGGCTTTGGCCGCGAAACGCGCCGGTGAAAAGCGTGTGGCGATGGTCTTCTTCGGCGACGGCAGCACGGACAACGGCCAATTTTACGAATGCCTCAACCTGGCCGCTGTGTGGAAGTTGCCCGTGGTCTTCGTGTGCGAGAACAATCAATTCGGCATGGGCGTGGCCATTCACAAGGCGTCGTCCGTGACCAACGTCTACGAAAAGGCGTGCATGGCTAAGATTCCGGCCGTGCAGGTAGACGGCATGGATGCCGTCGCCGTGCACGATGCCGTGACCAAGGCCGTGGAAGAAGCCCGCAATGACGGCGGCCCGCGCTTCGTGGAAGCGTTGTGCTATCGCTATCAGGGTCACTCCGTGGCCGACCCCGACAAGTATCGCGATAAGGACACCATCGATGAGTGGAAGAAGCGCGATGCGATTGAGCGCGTGAAGAACCTGCTGCTCGATCGGGGTGTGTCTACCGAAACGATCGAGGCCATCGACGCTGACGTGCAGCGCGAGATGAAAGACATCATGGCCTTTGCCGAAAACTCGCCCGCCCCGGATGTGTCGACGTTGTTCGATCACATTTATGCGCAGCCCGTGTAAGTAAACACGTAGACAAGGAAACAAGGAAAATGGCAGTCATTACCATTCGTGAAGCATTGAAACAAGCGATGCGCGAGGAAATGCAGCGGGACGAGCGCGTCTTTTTGATGGGTGAAGATATTGCGGCCTATGGCGGCTCGTTTGCCGTGACCAAGGGCCTCGTTGATGAATTTGGCGAAGAGCGCGTGCGCGACACGCCGATTTCAGAAGGTGTCATCGTCGGCGCGGCGATGGGCGCGGCGATGGGCGGCCAACGCCCGATCGCTGAGATCATGACGATCAATTTTGCCATCCTGGCGATGGATCAGTTGATCAATCACGCGGCCAAGATGCATCATATGTTTGGCGGACAGTGGACCGTGCCGCTGGTCGTGCGCATGGCCGCCGGTTGGGGTCAACTCTCGGCCACGCACTCGCAAACGCTTGAAGTCTTCTTCGCGCATGTGCCCGGCCTCAAGGTCTTATTCCCCGGCACGCCCTATGATTCCAAGGGTTTGCTGAAAGCCGCCGTGCGTGATGCCGATCCGGTCGTCTTCATCGAACACACCTCATTGTACGGTGTGAAGGGCGAAGTGCCCGAGGGCGATTACGTCGTCCCGATCGGCAAGAGCGACCTCAAGCGGCCCGGCAAGCACTGCACCATCGCGACCTATGGCCGCATGTTGCAAGTCTCGTTGGAAGCGGCCAAGCAACTCGAAGGCGACGGCATCGACGTGGAAATCGTCGACCTGCGCACATTGCGCCCACTGGACATGGAACCCGTGCTCGACTCCGTGAAGAAGACCAATCACGCCGTCGTCGTCACGGAAGAGTGGCCGTCATTTGGCGTGGGCGCGGAAGTTGCGGCGCGTATCGCGCATGAATCCTTCGATGATCTGGATGCGCCGGTCGAACGCGTAGGCAGCAAGGAAGTCCCCCTGCCCTATGCCAAGAATTTGGAGCAAGCCGCGCTGCCATGGCCCAAGGATGTGGTGGCAGCGGTGAAGACAGCCTTAGCATGACAGGCTGACAAGATGACGCGCCGCGAACAGCGCGGCGGATGACAAGATGACTTCTTATCAAGAGATCATCTTGTCATCCCTTCATCCTGTCATCTTGTCAGTTGCTCAAGAACGGCGATTGATAAGGAACAACTATGGCTACTAAAGTTACCATGCCCCAAATGGGCTTCGACATGACCGAAGGCAAAGTCGCGCGCTGGCTCAAGAAGATCGGCGATCCAGTCAAACAAGGCGAAGCCGTCGTCGAGATCGAAACCGACAAAGTCAACATCGAGAGTGAAGCGCAGGGCGATGGCGTGCTGCGCGAGATTCTCGTCAATGAAGGCAGCACCGTGCCCGTCAAGACCATGATCGCCATCATCGGCGCACCCGATGAAGACCTCACGGCGATCAAGGCCGAAGCGGGACTCGTGGCTGCGCCAGCGGCAGAAACAAAGGCCGTTGCCCAACCGGTCGTTCCGGCGACGACCCCAACGGCCGCTGATGGTCGCATCAAGGCTTCACCTTTGGCAAAACGCATTGCCCAAGAAAAAGGCTTGAATTTAGCCACTTTGAATGGCACCGGCCCCGGCGGCCGCATCATCAAGCGCGACATTGATGCCGCACTCACCGCGATGCCTGTTACGAGTGCGCCCGTCATTGCTGCGCCGGTTGCAGTCGCGCCGAGCGCGCCCGTCAAGCCGATCGCGGCCGCTCCCGCGATTCTCGGGCCAAGCGTGTTGAAGGCCGAAGAAGTGACGCCGACCAAGCTGCGCCAGACCATCGCCAAGCGTATGGTTGCGGCCAAGCAAAGCGTGCCGCACTTCTACGTCACCACCGAAATCGACATGGCCGAAGCGATGGCCTTACGCGCGAAGTTGAATGTGCTGGTCGATGACGCGGGCAAGATCAGCGTCAACGATATGGTCGTCAAAGCGACGGCTGTGGCGCTGACGCACTTCCCCGCCATCAATGCCTCGTTTGGCGAAAGCGCCATCGTGCGACACGGCACCGTGAACATGGGCATCGCCGTGGCGCTGGAGCAAGGCTTGATCACCGTGGTCGTCGCCGAGGCCGATCGGAAGCCGTTGGGCCAGATCGCGCGCGAAGGACGTGACATCATCAGTCGCGCCAAGAGCGGCAAAGCCCGCCCCGAAGAAATGCAAGGCAGTACGTTTACCATCAGCAATCTGGGCATGTTCGATGTGGAGGCGTTTACGGCCATCATCAATCTGCCCGAAGCGGCCATTCTGGCCGTCGGCTCCGTGCGCGATGTGCCCGTGGTGAAGAACGGTCAGGTCGTGCCCGGCAAGACGATGAAGGTGACCATCTCCGCCGATCATCGCGTGACCGATGGCGCGGAAGCCGCCAAGTTCTTGCAAGACGTGAAGCGCAATCTGGAAGAGCCGTTGAGGCTGTTGGTTTAGACGCTGCGCGGGAAGTTGGAAGTTGGAGAGCCGCCGAACGAGATCGTTCGGCGGCTCTTTTTGTTCCTGGATTGGCTGGTTGACCTTTGATCAAAACCGGCCTACACTTCTTTCAACATCCCATCAAAAAGAGGAAGGTTATGCACAAGCAAAAGTTGTGGCGGGGTCTGGTTCTTGGCTCGTTCATCGCTCTAGTTGTCGCCGTGTTCGCTTCGGCGCAGTCCGGGCCGCTACCGTCGCGTCGGCTGACAGCCCCCGATGGTCCGGGGGGCAAGGCAACGGGGGTTATTCCTGAAGCCAAACCTTATGGTGTAGAAGTGGTCTCGGCCGAGGCGTTTGGCACGATTAAGTCGCTGGCTGATGTTCCCGACGTGCCCCGCAGTCCTCGGCCTTCCGACGATGATGCCGCGGTTCTCCCCAAGTATCAGCAGAACGGACCGGCGTCATATCAGATCGACAGTAGGCTGCAAACCAAGCCCGGCGCACTCGATAGCCTAGGCAGCCCGATTGCCAACTTTGCCGGCATGGGCATCACCGAAGCGGGCGGCTTCCTGCCCCCCGACACTCAGGGAGACATCGGCTATGACTCGTCTTCTGGAAAGCGCTACTACTTCCAGTGGGTCAACGTTACCTACAAAGTCTGGGATGTGACCAATCCGGCCGCCCCCAGCGTGGTCATTTCGACCACTCAGGGCAATGCGCTCTGGGCCGCCGCCCTGCCTGGCAGCGAATGCGCGCTGCGCAACCACGGCGATCCCATTACGCTATTTGACGAGCAAGCCGGGCGCTGGATGATTAGCCAGTTCGCGCTGGGCGCGTCGTATTCCGGTCCGTTCCACCAGTGCATCGCGGTTTCGCAGACGGCCAACCCCACCGGTGCCTGGAATGTCTATGATTTCCCGTACCGCAACGCAACCACCTACCTGAACGACTATCCCCACTTTGGCGTGTGGCCGGATGCGACCTACAATGCTTACTATATGACGGTCCATCAGTTCAATGCTTCTGGCACAGCGTGGCTGGGGCAGGCTGCTGCGGCCTATGACCGCGCCAAGATTCTGGCGGGCGACCCCACCGCCCAGGCAGTCTATTTCGATCTATACAGCGTCAACTCGAACTTCGGTGGCATGTTGCCCGCCGATCTGGATGGGACACCCCCACCGACCGGCACACCCGGTCTATTCTTTGAAGTGGACGACAACACGGCGGGCATGGGCGCGGATGCGCTGCGGGTCTGGGAGCTCAGGCCCAACTGGACCATTCCGGCCGCTTCAACCTTTGGCATTAGCGGGCAGCCCAACTACACCGTCACGGTCGCCTCCTTCAATCTACCGCCTTGCACCGCGACCGGGACGCGCACCTGTATCCCCCAACCGGGCACCACCCAGAAACTGGACGTCATCGGTGACCGCCTGATGTATCGCGCGGCTTTCCGTACAGTGGGCAGCACCCAGTCCGTTATGCTTAACCACACGGTCTGGGCGGACGGCACCGATCGTGTGGGCGTACGTTGGTACGAAGCGCGTCGTAATCCGGCGGACGGCTCGTGGTCGATTTATCAGCAAGGCACCTACGCGCCCGCCGATGGGCAATATCGCTGGATGGGCAGTATCGCAATGGATGTATCCGGCAACATCGCCCTGGGCTACAGTGCGTCCAGCAGCACCGTGTCGTCCACCATCCGCTATGCCGGGCGAGTGGTGAGCGACTCGTTGAATACCCTGCCGCAAACCGAAATCACCCTGGTCACCAGCCTCGGCTCACAGACGCACACCGCCGCTCGCTGGGGTGACTACTCGATGATGGGCGTAGACCCGGCTGATGGCTGCACCTTCTGGTATACGCAGGAGTATCACGGAGCCACGGCGTCTTCGGCCTGGCAGACGCGCATCGGCTCGTTCAAGTTTTCCGAGTGCACGCTCGGCTCGACGGGCAATCTATCGGGCACGGTGCGCAACGCCGCCACTAACAATCCGATTGCGAGCGCGGCCGTCACCGCGATCAGTTCATCCGGTGGATCATATCCAGCGGCGAGTGATGCCAGCGGCCGCTATCAGATTCTCAGCCTCCCGATCGGGACGTATACCGTAACAGCCTCGGCGGGTGGATACAATTCGAGTCTGGTCGCCGGGGTGAGCATCACGACGGGCATCACAACCACCCAAGACCTGGCGCTGACGGCTTTGCCGCAAGCCGATGTGAGTTTGATCAAAACCGCGTCGGCTTCGCAAGTTGGGCCGAGTGGCTCACTGGCTTACACGCTTACCGTCACCAACAACGGCCCCGATGCCATCACCACGACCGTGACCCTGACGGACGCACTGCCCAGTGGCTACACGCTTGGCACGGCAACCGGCACGGGCTGGTCGTGCTCAGGCACGACCACAGTCGTTTGCACGCGCACAGGGCTGGGCATCGGCGCATCAGCCAGCATCAACCTCAATGGCACGGCCCCGATTTCACTTGGGACGATTACCAACACAGCAACCGTGGGCGCGAATGCATACGATCCGGCGGCAGCGAACAACATCGCCACCGCCACCACCACGATCGTGCCACAAACCGATCTCGCTGTGACCAAAACCGGCCCGGCATCGGCGGCCCCTGGCGCGACATTAGTCTACACGCTCACTGTAACGAATAATGGCCCAGTGTCCATTGGTCAGTCGACACAGACTTTGACCAATGCCACAGCGTTCACCATCACCGACAACGCGGCCGCGTCACTGTATCCGTCACCGATCGTCGTGGCTGGCGGGGGCATGATTCAAAAAGTGACCGCTCGCCTGCTGGGCATCACGCACACCTATCCGAGCGATGTTGATATCATTTTGGTCAGCCCAAGCGGCGCCAAGAGCTGGTTGATGTCCGATGTGATCGGCGATACGAACATCTCGAGCCTTAACTTCACGTTCGACGACTCTGCCGCAAGTACGATTGGCTGCCCAACTGTAGCCACCCCGGTATCCGGCACCTACAAACCGACCGATTGCTCTGACGCGAATACGGATGTATTTCCAGCGCCAGCCCCGACCGGACCGTACACACCAAATTTGGCCCTGTTTAATAATACTGATCCGACCGGAACCTGGAATCTCTATGTGCGAGACGACGCGGGGATAGACACGGGCCGTCTCGGTGGTTGGAGCCTAACCTTGCTCACCGGCTATGCCGGGCCGATCACAGTCACTGACGCCCTGCCCGCCGGATCGACCTATGTCGGCGCGAGTGGCAGCGGCTGGACGTGTTCGCACGCCAGCGGCATAGTGACCTGTATCCGCAGTGCTTTATCGGTCGGCGCTGCGCCCAGTATTTTGATCACAACGACGGCACCGTTGACGACAGGCGTCATCACCAACACGGCGCTGGTAACCTCCAGCCTCAGCGACAGCACGCCCGCGAACAACACTGCGCAATTCGCGACAACCCTCACCAGTGGCGGGCCGACTTATGGCGTGAGCGTCTCGCCCAGCACGGCGGGGCAATCGGGTTTGGCGGGCACCAGCGTAACGTACACGTTGAATGTGACCAACACCGGCACCGCCAGCGATTCGTTTACGGTGACCCTCAGTGGCAACGCTTTCACCACCACCGCCCCGGCAACCGTGGGGCCGCTGGGCGCAGGCGCCAGCACCACGCTGAACGTCGTCGTGACGATTCCGGCGGGCGCGGCAGGCGGCGCGAGCGACACCGTCAACGTGAAAGTGACCAGCCAGGCTGATCCGAGCAAGTTTGCCACAGCCGCGCTGACGACGACGGCCAACACCGTGCGCGGAGTGACCGTGACGCCGGGCACGGTGGGTCAATCGGGTCTGCCGGGCGCTATCGTGACTTACACCTTGAGTGTGACCAACACGGGCGAAGCCAGTGATACGTTTACGGTAACCCTCAGCGGCAATGCCTTTGTCACCAATGCCCCGGCTTCGATCGGGCCGTTGGCAGCCGGTGCGAATACGACACTAAATGTCGTCGTTACGATTCCGGCGGGCGCGGCAGGCGGCGCGAGTGATGCGGCCAATGTCAAGATCACCAGTCGCGGCGATCCGAGCAAGTTCGTCAACTCGACGTTGACGACAACGGCCAACTCTGTGCGCGGAGTAGCCATGACGCCGGGTGCGGTGGGTCAATCGGGTCTGCCGGGCGCGGTAGTGACTTACACCTTAAGTGTGACAAACACCGGCAATGCCAGTGACACCTACACGGTGACCATCAGCGGGAATGCCTTTGTCACCAATGCCCCTGCCTCGATCGGGCCGTTGGCGGCCGGGGCAAACACCACGCTGAATGTCGTTGTGACGATTCCGGTGGGCGCGGCGGGTGGCGCAGTTGACGCGGCCAACGTCAAGATCACCAGTCAGGGCGATCCGAGTAAGTTCGCCAACTCGACATTGACGACGACGGCCAACACCTTGCGCGGAGTGGCCGTGACGCCGGGCACGCTAGGTCAATCGGGTCTGCCGGGCGCGGTAGTGACTTACACTTTAAGTGTGACAAACACCGGCAATGCGGCTGATACGTTCGCGGTGACCATCACCGGGAATGCCTTCGGCACGACTGCACCGTTAGCGGTTGGGCCGTTGGCCGCGGGCGCCAGCAGCATCTTGGAAGTAGCCGTGACGATTCCGGCCGGGACACCCGCCGGCACCAGCGACACGGCCACACTTACCGTGAAGAGCCAGGGCAATAACGCGATCACGGCGGACGCGACTTTGACGACCGCTGTTTGGTACGGGGTGTTCCTGCCGATTGTGTTGTTCCTGCCTTAACGGCCTAACGTGATCTGAAACGAACCACGCCGCCGATCGAGACTCGATCGACGGCGTGGTGTTTTTGGGGGGACGGCTGGTTTAGCGCCGCGCCAAAGGCACGTACAACCGATAGGGAATCAGGGGCTCCAAAATCGTAAAGCCTTTCACATTGCTTGCGCCGCCGCCCGGCGCGGGATTGATCACCTTCACGCTGGCCGAACCGACTTCGACGAGGTCGCCGGGGCTAAGGTAAAACCGCAGCGTGGTCGCATTCACATACTGCGTCGAAATCTCGGCGTCATTCCACAGCACTTTGGATTCCGGCAGGAAGTTGTTGCCGGTGACGGTGACGAGAATTTGCGACACGGGCACCAGGTCCAGCGCGCGCCCCGACGACGGGCTGATTTGCGTGATGCCCGGCAGCGGATTGTAGTGCGGATATTCCACCTCGATCGCAATCGGCCCCGATTGCGAGGTCGCTTCTGGTTGGTTTGGCCCGTTGACGAGCGTGGTGTTCTGCACCGTGATCGCGCCCAGGCCAGGCTGCGCCACATCGGCGGCCAGCAGTTGCGCGCGCAAGATTTGACTACTCACAAAGGTCGTCGTGCGCGCTGCGCCGTTGAACAACACGACAGTATTCGCCGCGAAGTTATCGCCCTGCACTTCCACCGTGATCGGCCCGCTGCCCGCCAATGCGCCGGGTAGGTTGATCTGGCTGATCGATGGGAGCGGGAGCGCGCCCGCCGCCTGCACGACGAACGATTTGAACTCGCTATTGCCGCCGCCGGGCGTGGGCGTATTCACCGAGATCAAGACGCTGCCTACCGCGGACACATCGGCAGCGGTGAGACTGGCGATGAGCTGGGTCTCATTCACAAAGACCGTGGGGCGATTTGCGCCGTTGTAGCGCACGGTCGAACTGACCGTGAAGTCTGAACCGTTTACGGTCAGCGAGAATGCGTCCGAATTTACGATACGCGACGCCGGCGACAGGGACGAGATCACCGGCTGCGGATTGCCAACCAACAACGCTACGACGGCATCATCGATGAAGCCCGTGGCATACACCGCTTTGCCCGTCGGATGCACCACGACCCCGCGCGCGCCATCGAGCCACGGCAGGGTGTTCCGCACGATGGCATCGTGGTAAGTTAACAGCCCCGTCTGTGGATCGCGTGCATAGACGGTGACACTATCAGAGAGGTAGCCCGATACGACCAGATACTTGCCGTCCGGCGTCAACGCCAGATCGCTGGCCGCGTCGTGATACAACGCCCCGATCCTGCATTGCAAGAACGTCAAGGTCCCATCGACTGCGCCGCGCTTAAACGCGCATGTGGCATCGCTGTCATACGCGGCGGTGTACACAAAGTTGCCGTCCGGGCTGACAATCACGCGGAAGACTCCCGCGAGACCGGCCGCCGCCGTGGGCGTCAATACTTGCGACAAACTGAGTAAGCCCGTGCTGGCATCCCGCTTGAGGGTGAGCAGCGAATCGGACGTGTAACCTGTCACGTACACATTCTTGCCATCTGGGCTGGTCGCCAAACCGTAAGCGCCGTTCAGGTTGGAATTAGTGTACTCTTGCCGGACGCTGGGGCCGAAGATGCCCGACAATGAGCCGGTAGCCGGATCGCGGCCCAGCACCGTCACCGCATCGGCGGTGGTGCTGCTGACATACATATACTGACCGTCCGGGCTAAGGGCCATGCCGTAGGCACCGTTAAGGCCCGAAATGCTGCTCCCGCAGGGCGGGAATAGGCAACCGTACGTGTCGCCGTTCTTGATGGTATCCGCGTGCGTTAGCGCGCCGGTGTCACTGTTGCGCTGATACCGGACGATCGAATCGCCGATATTGCCTGTGACGTACACGTTCTGCCCATCGGGACTGACCAAGACTTGATAGGGCGTGCCAAACTGATCGTGCGTGACGAGCGCGCTGCTGGGATAGGAGTTGATCAGCGTGAGGGTGTAATCAGGATCAACCGAGTACGCCACAACGGCGCTATCGCCCGCATCGGCCACATACACGTGCTTGCCATCGGGACTTGTCGCAAGGCCATACGGTCCGGCCACTGAACCCAGCCCGGCGGTGTTGCTGTTGTGCATGGGGAAGAACGCGGCCTGAGCTTTAACCGTGGTGCAGTTGACGTTGAATGAGACGGTGGGATGAGCGGGATCGTTAGTGGCAAAATTCAACGTGCCGGTGGCCAAGCCGATTGAACTGCCCGCGCAATTCAGGCCGATTTGCTGGGCCGCGCCGCCGTTGTTGATGGCGATTGGAAAGAGCGTTTGCAGCGCAATCGCGCTGGGTGGCGTGCTGACCAGCGAAACGCCGCTGAGCACCAGTTGCGCGTTGCCCGTTTCTTTCACCGTCAACGAGAAGGCCTTGGACGTGCCGACAACCGTCGTCGTCTGGATGGGGCCGGGCAAATTAGGCGTCGAGCCAAAACCCGCCGCGACCGGCGTTTGCCCCGTGCATTGCAGCGTAAAACTCACACTGGGCTTATCGGGATCGTTGGTGTTGAACGATAGGGTCGCCGTGCGCAAGCCATTCGCGCCGGGCGTGCAACTGATGGCGGCTTGATCGCTACCCAAATAAGCGTAGGTCGTCGCGAGGCCGCTGATCTTGAAATCACCAGCGTTTGCGCCGCCAATCGCGATATTGCTCAAGGTCAGATCAGCCGCGCCGCCATTGAAGACGGCCAGCGCATCGGTCTTGGTGTAAGTGTTGCCCACCTGAAAGGTGCCGAGATTAATCGGGCCGGGAGCCGCCGGTAAAGAACTGAAATCGGGCGAAGCATCATCCAATTCATACGGGCCGATATCGAAAAAGGCCAGGCCGATACCATCGCCGTTCATGGGACGCGGCTGGCCGCGCACATCTTGATTGCCCACATCGGGATCATCCGTGGGATAGGCCGCAGGCGCGATGGCATCGACCAGCGGGCTGTTGGGCTTGGGCTTCTGGGTCAACATACCCGGCAATAAACCGCCGTTGTTGGCCGGGTCTTCGAGTTGCGGATTAGGGTTCTGCTGATCGGTGGCATCAGGATCGTCGTCTTCGCACGTAGTATCGCTGAACGAGTTCTGGCCCTTGCTGTCGATGGGCGGAATCGCCGTCAAGGGATCGGGCAGTTTGTCATC
>JAGOBP010000490.1 GCA_017999195.1 Thermoflexales bacterium | reverse complement strand
CTTGTCGCCAGGGCTGGCTTTACCGCGCGCGATGACACCGTTGAGCGCAGCCTCGAGAGCCGCCGCCCAATCGGCCGCCGACAATTCCATCTTGTTGGCACTGGCCGTGCCGGCCTGCATGAAGAATGTGCCATACAATGGGCCGCCTGCGCCGCCCACGGTCTGCACCAACGTCATGCCCACCGACTTGAACAATGTGCCGATGTCTTTGTCAGCCACGGTCGGCAGCTTCGCCAATGCTGCTTTGAAGCCGCGATCCATGTTCGCGCCATGATCGGCGTCGCCGATGTCCGAATCCAGCTGCGTCAGATATTCCTTGTTTTCGGCCAGCTTTTGGCCATACTCATTCAGCCAGCGAATTACATCGTCACGGGTGATCGACATGCGACTACACTCCCCAGCGGAGGCCCGGCGTCTTCACCGGCGCATCCCAGAGTTTGACCAGGTCGTCGTCCATCTTCAGCATCGTGATCGAGCAACCGGCCATCTCCAGCGACGTGATGTACGGCCCGATCAGGTTGCGGACGACCTTGAGACCATGCTTCGTGGCGATCTCATAGGCCTTGCGATAGATGATGTACAGTTCGACCAGCGGCGTGCCGCCCATGCCGTTGACAAACAGCAGGACATTGTCGCCGGCTTGATACGGCAGGTCGGCAATGATGGGTTCCATCAGCATCTCGGTGATCTCGTCCGCGCTCTTCAACTTCATGCGCACGCGGCCCGGCTCGCCATGAATACCAATGCCGATTTCCATCTCGTCTTCCGGAAGATCGAAGGTGGGCTTGCCGGCATGCGGCACGGTGCACGAGGTGAGCGCCATGCCCATGGTGCGGCCCGCGCCATTGACCTTGCGGCACAGATCCGCCACTTCCTTCAACGAACGACCGGCTTCCGCCGCCGCACCGCAGATCTTCTCGGTCAGCACGGTTACGCCGACGCCGCGGCGACCAGCGGTATATAGGCTGTCTTGCACGGCTACGTCGTCATTGGTCACAACCGCCTCGACCTCAATGCCTTCGGCGCGGGCCAGATCGGCCGCCATTTCGAAGTTCATGATGTCGCCGGTGTAGTTCTTGACGATGTGCAACACGCCCGCGCCGCCGTTCACGGCCTTGGTTGCTTCCAACATTTGATCGGGCGTGGGGCTGGTGAAGACCGCGCCGGGGCAGGCCGCGTCCAACATACCCATGCCGACGAAGCCGCCGTGCATTGGCTCATGGCCCGAACCGCCACCCGAAATGACCGCCACTTTGCCCTTCACCGGCGCATCCGCGCGGACGATGAAATTGGGATCGTAGTGGACTGTGACCAGATCGGAGTGGGCGTACTCGATGCCCTTGAGCTCTTCAATCACGACATCTTCTGGCTTGTTAATTAGTTTCTTCATTGTTTTTCGCTCCAAGCCTTTCCCTTAAACTGAACCGCACACGTCAGACTAGAAAATCGCGTTGCCAAGGAACGAGGCGATAACGGCGCCAATGATGGGGCCAACCACCGGCACCCAAGAGTAACCCCAATCGCTATCGCCCTTGCCGGGGATCGGCAGAATGGCATGCGCAATGCGCGGGCCGAGGTCGCGGGCCGGATTCAACGCATAACCGGTCGGGCCACCCAGGGACAAGCCCATCGCCCAGATCACCATACCAACCAAGAAGGGGCCAACGCCGCCGGGCACGCCCGAGGCCTTGCCAACAGCCGTGGCAACCAAGCCGAGCATGAACGTGGCGATCACTTCCGTCATCAGGTTCAAAGCGGGCTTGCGGATAGCGGGGCCGGTGCTGAACACAGCCAACTTCAGGCCAGCATCCTTGGTCTCTTCCCAGTGGGGCATATAGAGCAACCACACGAGCACTGCGCCGACGAACGCGCCGACGAACTCGCCCAGAATGTTCTGGATGGCCGCACCCGCATCGCCGCCCGTCAAAATTCCAGCGATCTGGAAAGCCGGATTCAAACTGCCTGGGCCTTTCAAGGCGGTTGAAACGAAGATACCACCCATCACGGCCATCGCCCAGCCCGTGGTGATGACAATCCAGCCGCTGTTCTGGCCCTTGGACTTGTTGAGAAGCACGTTAGCAACCACGCCATCGCCCAAGACGATCAACGTCATGGTGCCGAACAATTCTGCTATAAACATGTCAATTTCCTCCGAGGATTGGTGTTGTTTGGATTTGGGATGTTAGTCTACCGCAAATGCTACAACCTACTACCAACGGTGGTGCGTGTGAAGCCGCGTTTGTGGGTGTTTATCCTCCTTGTGTTCCGGGTTGGCAGACCGACTAAAGCGTCTGAAGAACCTGATTGCCCCCGTTAGGATCTGCCGGGCAAAATCTCACATCGGCACTGTTGGTAAACCCTTACCAATTTGACCTGGCCGACTTGACGGGCTGCTACCGGATGCTTGTGGAGTGAATCTGCTGTAGAAAAGAAAAGCGCTGCCGGGGTAAATACCCCTACAGCGCTCCTAAACGGAAAAGACCTGCCACATGCCCTTGGCACAGTTCAAAAACCACATTCCTGCTGCCATTTGACTCTGCTGCCCGCAAATTACAACTGAGTGCATTTGCCCTCGCGACAATCGTTGGTGTTAGCGGTCACTGGCTCCGTCTGCTTCGCCAAACGAGTCCAATATAACCCCATCGAAGCCGCGTGTCAATTATTCTAGCAATAACTGTTTCACATTGGGACATCTTGTAAAAATTTTCGTTTCATAATGAAATACACTGGTGTGGATATTTCATAACAGACCATCTTGGAATAAAATCTAATACCCAAACAATCAATTTTCGTACGGAACAAGATTTTTATGTCAATTAAAATCTTGTCACCCCGAGGTTGATCGCCAATTTGACGGTTACGCGGTCATTTTTGACCACCGCGTTTCTTCGCCTCACGTATTGAAGGCGCTAACTTACGGCGGAGATAGAAAAGCAACCCCTGCAACCAATAGCCAATGCAAAAACCAGCCAGACCGACAATGTGAAATCACTGGTTTGAAACACTTAGAATGACGAGGTGGGTGTTGAAATCATACCCAATGTGCTTTATGGTAAAGTAGTGTCGCGTTTCATTTACCTGATACTGATTTAAGCGCCACCGGCGCGCGAAAATCATCCAAACGCATCCCGGCCGACTTCATCTTGCGCCACAGCGTCGTTCGCCCGATGCCCAGCGCGCTGGCCATTTTGGTCAGATTCCCCTGACACGCCCAGCCGGCCCGGATGATGGCCTCATACTCCGCTTCGCGCAGGGCAGTCACTCGCTCATTCGGTTCGCTCCAACTCGATCGGCCGCGGATCGCGTCGGGCAAATGCTTCGCCTCAATCTTGCCGTAATCGGCCAGGGCAGTCGCCCGTTCCAACGCATTCTCCAATTCGCGGACATTGCCCGGCCAGCGATAGCGCCGCATCACCTGTAGGGCTTCATTGGCGATTTCCACCCGCCGCCCGCTCTGGCGGCGCAACCGATCGAGCGTGGCGGCCACGATCAGGGGCAGATCGCTCAATCGATCGCGCACCGACGGCAGTCGAATGGAAATGCGGCTGAGCGCATAGAACAGATCGGCCCGAAAATCGCCGTTGATCACCTGGCGTTCCAGATCGGCGCTGGACGTGGCAATGAAGCGCACATCCACGGGAATGATGCGCCGCCCGCCCAGTCGCATAACTTCGCCCGTCTCAATCACGCGCAGCAACGCTGCCTGCATTTCCAGCGGCAGCGCGTCCACTTCTTCCAAGTGCAGTGTGCCCGTATGCGCCAGTTCAAATTTACTGGGCTGCCCCTGCGCGTTAGCGCCGCGAAACGCCCCGCCCTCATAGCCCAAAATCTCGCTGACCACCAGGTCG
>JAGOBP010000489.1 GCA_017999195.1 Thermoflexales bacterium | reverse complement strand
ATGGGCACATTCTGGCGATGGAGAAAGGCCGCAGCGGCGAAGCGTATATTCTGGCCGGTCCGGCTATGACCTATCGAGAATCGATGCGCGTCTTTGAAAAAGTCAGCGGCATTGGCGCACCGAAAGTGTGGTTGCCGGGCTGGACGGCGGGCGCAACTTCGAGTTTATTTGGCGCGCTTGAGCGCACCTTCAACGCCAGGTTGATGTTCTCGTCTGAAGCCCTGAGCACGTTGAATGATTACACGTTTTACGGTTCGGCGGAGAAGGCCAAGCATGAACTGGGCTGGCAGCCGCGCCCGGTGGAACCGATCTTCAAAGAAGTGCTGGACTATGAAATTCAGCGGCGAAAAAAGGCTTAATTTAAGCCGCGTGAGCGGTTGCGCTTGCGTTCGGAATGTTATGGTATAATCGAACCGCAGTCGGACGGATTTGAGAGAGCTAGTTGCCGCAAACTCTTTTTCGGAAAGACGGCAACTACAATAACGGCCACGCGCCGGCAAACAGGAGATCAGAAATGGAAGTGAAGTTGTATGTTGGGAATCTGGCGTACTCGACGACAGAAGATGAACTGCGCACGTTGTTCGCGCAGGCCGGCACAGTGGTGTCGGTGGCCGTGATCAAAGACCGTGACACGGGCAACTCGAAGGGCTTTGCGTTCGTCGAGATGGCGAGCCAGGCCGACGCGCAGAAAGCGATCAGCATGTTCAATTCGTACCGACTGAACGAGCGCACGCTGACCGTGAATCCCGCCCGCCCGCGCGAAGAGCGCAGCGGTGGTGGTGGCGGCTTCGGTGGTGGCGGCCGTGGCGGCGGCGGCGGTTACGGTGGTGGTGGTGGTGGCGGCCGTGGCGGCAGTGGTGGTGGCGGCCGTGGCGGCAATCGTGGTGGTGGCGGCGGTGGCCGCAGTGGCGGCAGCAGCCGCTATTAGTCGCTCCTGATCGAGCAAGCAACCGGACAGTTTGTTATCAAACTGTCCGGTTTTCTTTTGCCGTGCGCACAAGCGCATGGTCCTCACCAAGCCCATTAACGCTTACCCGATTCTGTTGCGTGTAGTGCTCAAGCCGCCGTCCCCGGCGACAGACCCGCGCCGAGGACGGCGCTGTGAGCGACCTTGTGAAAGCCGTGATACAAGTGCGCGTGTGATTGTTCAATGCCTTCAGTTCTGCTATAATCGCGCCATGTCCATTACCCGCGAAGATGTCCAACACATTGCCGAACTGGCGAAGTTGCGCCTGACCGAGGCCGAAGAAGCACGTTATCAAGAGCAATTGTCGGCCATTCTCGATTATGCCGCGCGCCTCAACGCGCTGGATACGTCCGCCATTTCGCCGACCGCCACCGTGTTGCCGCTACGCAGCGTGATGCGTGATGATGTTGCGCGACCGTCGCCGTCAGCCGACGAAATACTGGCTAATGCGCCGGCGCGCGTCGATCAAGCCTTTGAAGTCCGGGCCGTTCTGGACTAAGTCCGCGAATTCCACGCCGGGCACGACCCCTTGCTCGTGATTGGCGTGTATTTCGTCTGTTTTGAGCCGATATGCTACCGTCCCTAACGATTCACGAAGCCCACACCCAGTTGGCCCGCCGCGAGATTTCGTCGGTGGAACTGACCCGATCGGTCTATGACCGCATCGCGGGCATTGATCCTGCATTGCATGCCTACCTGCATCTGGCGCGCGAAGCGGCTTTAGCTCAGGCTGAGGCTGCTGACACGCGTCGCGCCAACGGTGAGGACACGCCGCTGTTGGGCGTGCCGCTGGCGATCAAAGATGTGATTTGCGTCAACGGCTTGCCTGCTACGGCGGGCAGTAAGATTTTGCAAAACTTTGTGCCACCGTACGATGCCACCGCCATGGCGCGCTTGCGCGCCTTGGGCGCTGTTTTTCTAGGTAAAACCAACACCGATGAATTCGCGATGGGTTCCAGCACGGAGAACTCGGCGTACGGTGTCACGCACAATCCGTGGGATGTTGAGCGCGTGCCCGGTGGATCGAGCGGCGGCAGTGCGGCCGCCGTCGCCGCCGATTTGTGCCTAGGCGCCTTTGGCACGGACACGGGTGGATCAGTGCGGCAGCCCGCGTCGTTGTGCGGCGTGGTCGGCCTTAAACCGTCGTATGGGCGCGTCAGCCGCTATGGCTTGATCGCCTTTGCCTCGTCGCTCGATCAGATTGGCCCGTTTGCCAAAGACGTGATCGATGCCGCAATCTTACTCGGCGCAATCGCGGGACATGATCCGCTCGATTCAACATCAATGGCGGTGCCCGTGCCCGATTATGCCGCGCAGCTGAACGGTGATCTCAAGGGCGTGCGCGTGGGCGTGCCCAAAGAATACTTCATCGACGGGATGCAGCCGGAAGTAGACCGATCGATCCATGCGGCGATTGCTGTGCTGAAATCACTCGGCGCGGAGATTCGCGAAGTTTCGCTGCCGCACACGGATTACGGTCTACCCGTCTATTACATTATTGCCCCGGCGGAGGCATCCGCGAATTTGGCGCGCTTCGACAGCGTGCGCTACGGTTTGCGCATCGATCGCGGCGACTTGTGGGAGACCTATCGCGCTACACGCGGCGAAGGCTTTGGCCCTGAGGTCAAACGGCGTATCATGTTGGGGACGTATGCGCTCTCGACGGGTTACTATGACGCTTACTATTTGAAGGCGCAAAAAGTGCGCACATTGATCAAGCGTGATTATGAAGCCGCCTTTGAGCAGGTGGATGTGATCGCGTGCCCAACCTCGCCGACAACGGCCTTCAAGATTGGCGAGAAGGCGGACGACCCGTTGCAGATGTACTTGAGCGATGTCTTCACGCTGAATCAGAATTTGGCTGGAATTTGCGGTGTTTCTTTGCCGTGCGGCTTCGACGGGCAGGGCTTGCCGATCGGACTGCAACTGAACGGTCCAGCCTTTGGCGAAGCGCAGATGTTGCGAGTCGCTTATGCTTATGAGCAGGCGACCGAGTGGCACATGCGCAAGCCAATGAGCAGTAAACAGTGAACGATCGATTTTGGTGGTTGCCCTTCGGCAAAGTGCCGGAAATAGCCGCGGCGGATCTCAAGACTCGATTGGATCAGCGCGAACCGTTACAGTTGATCGATGTCCGATCGGCTGGTGAATTTGCCGCAGGGCATATTCCGGGCGCGATTAATGTTCCGGTGAATCAACTTCGCTCGACGTTGCCAACACTCGGACTTGACGTGAATCGACCGGTGATCGCCATCTGCGCGACGGCGCATCGCAGTCCGCCCGCCGTGCGGGCGCTGCGGCATGCGGGTTTTGACGCGAAACAATTGCAAAGCGGTATGATCGCGTGGCAGCGCGCCAAACTGCCAATCACTCAGAAATAGAGGCTCCCATGAAAGTCATTATTCCTCTCGCTGGACTCGGTACTCGGTTGCGGCCACACACTTACACCAAGCCCAAGCCGCTGATCAACGTGGCAGGCAAGCCCATGCTGGCTTACATTCTCGACAAGTTCCGCGGCATTGAAGTTGAAGAATATATCTTCATTGTCGGCTATCTGGGTGACCAGATTGAGAAGTACGTATCGCAACAGTATGGCTTTAAGGCGCGTTACGTGGTTCAGCACGAGATGCTGGGGCAGGCGCACGCGCTGTGGTTGTGCCGCGATTACGTGAATGGGCCGGTGTTCATGGTTTTTGGTGACACCTATTTTGAGGCCGATTTGAGCGACATTACGGGTACGCCGGAAGACTCGATCGCTTACGTGCGCGAAGTGGCCGATCCGCGTCGCTTCGGCGTGGCGATGGTGGGCGCGGATGGCTACATCGAGAAGTTCGTCGAGAAGCCCGCGTCGATGGATAACCGACTGGCCGTCATCGGTATGTATTATTTCACCGAT
>JAGOBP010000488.1 GCA_017999195.1 Thermoflexales bacterium | reverse complement strand
TCATCGGTTTGATGCTGGGCATGTTGATCGTCTTCTTCCTGGAATCGATCGAGTCCAACATTTTGCGCACGCCCGATGATGTCGAACGCGCCATCGGCCTGACCGTCATCGGCGCGATTCCGGTGGCTGGCGCAGAGTCTGCTCGTTCACGCCGATCCAGGTCTGCGGCATAATTTACGCAGTACGCATTACTCGTTACTCGTCACTTATCAAGGTTTATTCAATGTCCCAACCATCACTCATCACACTCACCGATCCCCGTTCGCCCGCTGCCGAAGCGTTTCGCACGCTGCGCACGAACATCTATTTTTCGGGGCTGGATCGCTCGATCCACACACTGCTCGTCACCACCGTCGCACCCGTTGAGGGCAAGTCGCTGACGCTGGCGAATCTGGCCGTCGCGATGGCGCAGGGCGACAAGCGCACCATCCTGGTCGACACCGATCTGCGCCGCCCCACCCTGCACACGCTCTTTGGCTTGAACAACGACAAAGGCTTAACGTCGCTCTTCATCGATGCCAAAGGCCCGTTCGAACCGGCGCTGAAAGACGTGAAGGTGCCTAATTTGCAGGTGTTGACCAGCGGTCCGCTGCCGCCCAATCCGGCGGAAGTGTTGGGGTCGCAGCGCATGCTGGATGTCATCGCGGCCTTGAAGCAGCGCGCCGACATCGTGTTGTTTGACGCCCCGCCCGTGATCGCCGTGACGGATGCCGCCGTGCTGGGCACACGCGTCGATGGCATGGTGCTGGTGGTGGACGCGGGCCAGACACGACGCGAGCACGCCAAGCGCGCCAAAGAGCAACTGGAAAAACTCAACATTCGCATCGTGGGCGCAGTGCTCAACGGTGCCTTGGTCGATAATTCACTCGGCGGATATTAGGACACAGATAACACAGATGCACACAGATTCAAATGGCATGGCTTTTATCTGTGTCATCTGTGCAAATCCGTGTCCAGTCTTTAACGGAGTAACTACATGAAAGGTCTCATTCTCTCCGGCGGCAAAGGCACGCGCCTTCGCCCCCTCACTTACACAGGCGCGAAGCAGTTGGTCCCGCTGGCGAATAAGCCCGTGCTGTTCTACGCCATCGAAGATTTGGTCGAAGCGGGCATTACTGAAATTGGCATCGTCATCAGCCCGGAGACCGGCGACCAAGTCAAGGCCACCGTCGGCAACGGCGACAAGTTCGGCGCGCAGATCAGTTACATCGTGCAAGACGCGCCGCGCGGCATCGCGCACGGCATCAAGATCGCCCACGACTTCATCGGCGACGATTCATTCGTGCTGTTTTTGGGCGATAATTTCCTGCGCGAAGGCATCGTTTCACAAGTCAAAGCCTTTAACGCCGGGAAGATGAACGCGCAGATCATCCTGTACCCGATGGATGATCCCAGCTCGATGGGCGTGGCCGTGCTCGACGCGGATGGCCGCGTGACGCGCCTCGTAGAGAAGCCGAAGCAATTCATTTCGCCGTACGCCGTCATCGGGATTTATATGTTCGATCGGAATGTGTTTGAGGCCGTCAACGCCATCAAGCCGTCCGCCCGTGGCGAACTCGAAATCACCGAGACGATCCAATACCTGATCGATCACGGCTGCAAAGTGGGCGCGCACGAACTGACCGGCTGGTGGATCGATACCGGCAAGATGTCGGACATTCTGGAAGCCAACCGCCTGATCCTGGACATTCTGGGCTTCGAGAATCACGGCCAGGTCGATGCGACCTCGCGCATCGAAGGGCGCGTGGTGCTGGGCGAAGGCGCCGTGGTCATCAACAGCACCGTGCGCGGACCGGCCATCATCGGCGCGAATACCCGCATCATCAACGCCTATGTCGGGCCGTACACCAGCATCGATCACGACTGCGTGGTGCAGAACTGCGAAATTGAGCACAGCGTGGTGCTGGACAACACGCACATTCAGGACGCGTCGGCCCGCATCGCCGACAGCCTCATCGGCCGCAACGTCGAGATTGGCCGATCGGGCGGGCAAACCAAGACCCTCAAGATCATGCTGGGCGACTATAGCAAAGTCGGCCTTTTATAAGCGTTTTGACAGAGTGTGTCTTATAGGGTAAACTTTAGCAGTAATGTTTCACCAAACGTTTGTGTAACCTAACAACCGCCGGGGGTGCCTCATCACTCAAGGCGGTTTTTTGTTTGCAGCACGAGGAGTTATCTATGGCATCACCTTTACGCGCAACGACGTTGCGCATCATCCCGCTTGGTGGGTGCGGTGAAGTCGGCAAGAACATGACGGCGTTCGAGTACGGCAAGAACGTCATCCTGATCGATTGCGGCATCATGTTCCCCGAAAACGACATGCTGGGCATCGACTTCATCATTCCCGATTGGAAATATCTGCGCGACAAGCGCGATCAACTGCGCGGCATCATCGTCACGCACGGTCACGAAGACCACACCGGCGGCCTGCCCTACCTGCTGAAGGAATTTCCCGACCTGCCGGTCTTTGCGACCAAGCTAACGCGCGGCCTGATCGAAGTAAAACTGCGCAATCACAAGATTCTGGATCAAACGCGCCTCACCACCATCGAGGCGGGCGGCCGGTTGGAACTTGGCCCGTTTGGGCTGGAATTCTTCCGCGTGGCGCACTCCATTCCCGATGGCGTGGGCGTCGGCATCACCACGCCCGCCGGTCTGGTGGTGCATACCGGCGACTTCAAGTTCGATCACACCCCGGTCGATGGCAAACCCACCGACTTTGCCAAACTCGCTGAATTTGGCGGGCGCGGCGTCATGGCGCTGATGTCGGACTCCACCAATGCCGATCAGCCCGGCACCACCCCATCGGAACGCGTGGTGGACGTGGCTTTTGCGCAGGTCTTCCGCGAAGCGAAGGGCCGCATTCTGGTAGGCACGTTCGCCTCGTTGATCTCGCGCATTCAGCAAGTGGCCAATGCCGCCGTGAAGAACAATCGCAAGTTGGCCTTCACCGGCACCAGCATGCTGGAAAACGTAAAAATGGCTCAAAAACTGGGCTATTTAGACCTGCCCAGCGATCTGATCGTGCGCCTGGAAGACACCAAGAAGATGGCGCCCGAGCGCGTGGTGATCATGACCACGGGCACGCAGGGCGAACCATCGTCGGTGCTGGCGCGCGTCTCGATGGGCCAGCACTCGCAGATTCAGGTCGAGCGCGGCGATACCATCATCATGTCCTCGCATCCCATTCCCGGCAACGAGGAAACCGTCAACCGCACGATCAACCGCCTGTTCCAGCGCGGCGCAAACGTGTTGTATGATCCCATCGCGCAAGTGCACGTCTCCGGCCATGCTTCACAGGAAGAGCAGAAATTGATGCTCAACCTGGTGAAACCCAATTACTTCATCCCGGTCCACGGCGAGTTGCGCCATCTGCGTGCGCACGAAGCGCTGGCGCGGCAGGTGGGCATTGCACCCAACAACATCTTCGTCGTGGAAAACGGCTACGCGGTTGAATTCAGCGAGGGCGAAGCGCGCGTGGGCGAGCGGGTGCCAGGCGGCTATATCTACATCGATGGTTCCGGCGTCGGCGACGTCGGCCCGGCGGTACTGCGCGACCGCGAGATTCTGGGCCGCGACGGCTTCGTCGTGGCGGTGATCCATCGCGACCACGAGACCGGCCGCCTGGTCGATCAACCGGAGTTGATTACCAAGGGCTTTATCCATACTGACGAAGGCAAAGACACTTTGAGCGGCGCGACCGACATCATCATGCGCATCGCGCAGGATAATACGTTGAGCGATAAGGCCCTGCGCGATCGACTGGACGACAAGTTGAGCGAATACCTGTATCACGAGACCAAACGCCGCCCGATGATTATTCCAGTCCTTTCGTAGCCATCGAATCAACCGCCAGACGGAGAGACGGAGAT
>JAGOBP010000033.1 GCA_017999195.1 Thermoflexales bacterium | reverse complement strand
ATTATAGACGAAGCAAAATCATTTGTCCATCACGCCCGGAATGGATGAACGGACAATCAAGCCCGTGACATTCGCCACTGCCTGATCGGGCCGGTCGTGCTAAACTATAGACGGTGCTTATCCAACATCTAACTTCCAATTCCCAACATCCCACTTCCATCCTCAGGAGATATGCAAATGACAGCCCAATTGATCGACGGTAAAGCGGTAGCGGCAGCCATCCACGAAGAAGTGCGCGTGGCGGCGGCTGAGTTCAAGGCCCAGCATGGCTACGCGCCCGGCCTGGCCACAGTGCTCGTCGGCGACCGCGAAGATTCGCGCTCGTACGTCAAGGCCAAGCGGCAAGCGTGCGCCGAAGACGGCATCGAGTCGTTCCCGAACGAACTGCCCGCCACCGCCACGCAGGCCGAAGTGTTGGCCGTGGTGCAGCAACTCGCCGCTGATCCAAAAGTTCACGGCATTCTGGTACAGCTGCCCATGCCGGGTCAGATCAACGAGGAAATTATTCTCAATGCCGTGCCCATCACCAAAGATGTCGATGGCTTCCATCCTGTCAATATCGGCAAGTTGGGCATGAAGAATCGCGAGCCGTCGTTTGCACCGTGCACGCCCGCCGGGGTGATCGAACTGCTCGATCGGATCAACGTGAAGATCGAGGGCGCGAATGCCGTGGTGTTGGGCCGTAGCAACATCGTGGGGCTGCCCGTCTCGCTCTTGCTGTTGGGCCGCAATGCGACGGTGACCGTATGCCATTCGCGCACCAAGGATATTGCGGGCGTTATCCGCCAGGCCGATATTCTGGTGGCCGCGATCGGGAAGGCGAAGTTCGTTAAGGGTGATTGGATCAAGCCCGGCGCGACCGTGATCGATGTGGGTGTCAACAGCGTGCCCGTGCTCAACCCCGATGGGACGCAGGCCATCAGCGAGAAGACGGGCAAGCCGCGCAATCGGTTGGTGGGCGATGTGGACTTTGAGGCGGTGAAGGAAGTGGCGTCGGCCATTACGCCCGTACCCGGCGGCGTCGGCCCCATGACCATCGCGATGCTGATGAAGAACACGCTGCTGGCCGCGCAGCGCTCCGCGAAGTAATACGCATCACGCAGAGTTGCATCCTTCGACTCTGCCGCAAGGGCGCATCCTGAGCGGAACAAAGTGAAGTCGAAGGACGCCCTTGCGGCTTCGCTCAGGACGCTTGTGTAAGGTGGTTAAAGTAGCATCACCTGCGAGGTAGAAAGACAGCGAGACGGAGAGATGACGGGATTTTTCCCGCTGTCTCTCCGTCTCTCATTCTCTCCGTCTCACTACTCGGCAAAAGGCTTAAGAAAAGCCGCCGCATTCCAGCCCAGCGCCTCGGTGTTATAGCCGCCCTCTTGCACCAGAACGGTCGGCACGTTGAGTTTCTTGATGCGCTGCGCGATGACGGGATAATCGTCGGTGGTCAGCGCAAACTTGCTGATGGGATCCCCGCCGAACGTATCAAAGCCGACCGCCACGACCAACGCCCACGGTCGGAACAGGTGGATCCGATCGAGCACCAGATCAAGCGCTTGCCTGTACCACTCGCCCGTCGTGTGTAATGGCAGCGGCATGTTAAGATTATTGCCTTCGCCTTCGCCTTCGCCTAATTCATCCGCATAGCCTACAAAATAAGGGTAATCGTAACCCGGATCGGCGTGAATGGAGACGGTCAACACGCGATCGTCGGTGTAGAAGATGTCCTGCGTGCCGTTGCCGTGATGATAGTCGATGTCCAGCACCGCCACCGGCCCGCGCATGCTGAGGATTTTTGCGGCGATGGCCGTATTGTTGAAGTAACAGTAGCCGCCGCTGAAATCGCGGCCCGCGTGATGGCCGGGCGGGCGGCACAGTGCATAGGCCGCCGGTTGCCCATATAACACCAGGTTGGCCGCCGTCATTGCGCAGCGCGCTGAACCCAGCGCCGCTTCATACGTGCCCTCGATCAAGGGCGAAGTGAGATCGAATGTATAGTAACCATACGCTTCAACGGCGTTTTTGGGATGCGCGGCGCGGCGGCGCCAGCGCGGCGGCGGCACCGTGCCCGGATAATACGTGGGCGGATGGCCCTCCGGCACGGGCGGCTTCGACGCCAGCCACTCGCGATAGCCATCGCGGATGAAGCCCACATAGTCAGCATCGTGGACGATCAACGGCAGGCTGTCGTGGCGGCCTTCGTCGGGTGCGCGCACATTGGTCCAGTCGGTGGCGCGCAGAGCGTTCAGGATAATCTCGGCCCGTTGCGGCGATTCAAAATACTGCGTGATCAGGCCGCCGGGGGCAATCTCAAACGTGGGGGCATGCAAGTTATACGTGTCGGAATGAATAATGGGCAGCGTCATAAATTCCCCTTTCGCGCGGTGCATGCTTCGTGGTGTGTCACCTTGTCACCCTGTCACCTTGTCATTATAATCCACTCATGGAAATCCTTGCAGTCGTCCGCCGAGCCAGCGCCAAGCACGATCTGATCGAGCGTGACTCCGCGATGATTGTCGGTGTCTCCGGCGGCGCGGATTCGGTGTGCTTGCTGCATGTGCTGAAAACGCTCGCCCCGGAATACAACCTTCACCTGCATGTCGCGCATCTCGATCATCAACTGCGCGGCGACGCAGCCCGCGCCGATGCGGACTTCGTGCGCGATCTGGCGCAATGCTGGGACTTGCCGTACTCGATCGATTCGCGCGACGTTACGGCCTATGCGCGCCTGCATAAACTATCCATCGAAGAAGCCGCGCGGCAAGTGCGTTACGGTTTCTTGCTGGACGTGGCTTTGGCACAGGGCAGTGAAACCATCGCGGTGGCGCACCATGCCGATGATCAAACCGAGTCAGTGTTGATGCACTTCTTGCGCGGCAGTGGCTTGGCTGGCTTGCGCGGCATGTTGCCGAAAACTAAACTACTGGAAGTTGGACGCTACGCGTGGAAGTTGGAGGCCGCGGCCAAAGACGTGGAACTGATTCGCCCCTTGCTGGATGTGCCGCGTGCCGACATCGAAGCGTATTGCGCGCAACACGCGTTGGCTTATCGCACCGATGCCACTAACGCGGACACGACGCACTTCCGCAATCGCTTGCGCCACGAACTGTTGCCGCTGTTGGAAACGTACAATCCCAACCTCCGCGCGATTCTGCGCCGCACCGCCACCGTCGTCACCGCCGATTATGAATTGCTGGAAGCCCATCGCAACTTCGCGTGGGACATGACTATTCTCGATGAAACCGCCACCGCGATCACGTTCAGCCTCTCGGCGTGGCGCGAACAACCGATCGGTACGCAGCGCGCCCTCTTGCGCCGCGCCATTCAGCAGTTGCGAGCCTCGTTGCGCGATGTTGATTTCGTCCACATCGAAGACGCGATCGATTTGCTGGCGCGTGCGACGACGGGCGATCAAGCCACGCTGCCGCAAAATTTGATCTTAGAAATTAGTTACGACACGTTCACCATCGCACCGCGCGATCAACTGACCGTGCCCGATTGGCCGCAGCTGCCCGAAGGTTTGTCCGCGCTGACCGTCAACGCGCCTGGCCTGACGCCCCTGCCCGAATCCGCGTGGACTCTGGAAACGACGCTCGTTTCAGAAAGACCGAATGAACTATCGGGCGGATTTACGGCCTATCTGGATGCTGATCAATTGAGCGAGCCGTTGATCTTGCGGCCGCGTCAATCTGCTGATCGCTTTCAGCCGCACGGTCAAGCCTCGCCGCTGCGATTGAAGGATTGGCTGATCAGTGTTAAAGTACCGCGCCTCGTGCGTGACCGTTTGCCGCTGTTGATGTCCGGTGATCGTATTGCGTGGGTGCCGGGTGTGCGCGTGGGCCAGCCGTTTATCGTGACGGGGCAGACGCGCCGTATGATCAAACTGGTGTTCAAAAAATCTTAGTCACTACCCGTGGTGCGTGTTGCGTGGTTCGTGTCACGCATTACGCAGCACGTAACACGCTTATGGACATTCCTCTCAACCAACCCAAATCCACCGCGCTCAATCGCGGCTATCTCATCGGCCTGACCGGCATTTTCTTCTGGTCGTGGACGGGCATCTTCATCAGTTACTTGCTGAAGACCTATCCCGTCGCGCCGATGACGCTGGCCTTCTGGCGCGATGTGATTGTGACGATCTCACTGCTGATCGGTCTGCTGATCTTTCGGAAAGGCGCGCTGAACGTCGCCGCCGCCGATCGGAAATTGCTGCTCCTTTACGGCCTTTCATTAACCTTCATGAATGTGACGTGGACATGGTCAGTGGCCTTGAATGGTGCAGCCGTCTCAACCGTGATGGTGTATTCTTCGCCGGGGATCACCGCTTTGGCCGCGCGCTTTTTCTTCAAGGAACGGCTTAGCCCCATTCGCGTTGCCGCTTTTGTCAGCAGTTTGCTGGGCTGCGTCCTTGTCGCCAAAGCGACCGATCCCGCCCAATGGAATTTGAACGCGGGCGGCATTCTGGTGGGCGTGTTGTCGGCCTTTAGTTTTACGGGCTATAGTTTAGTGGGCAAGCGTACCTCACAACGGCACATCAATTCGTGGACGGCGACGCTGGGGGCCTTTGTCGTGGCGGCCATCGCGCTGCTGCCGATTGCGCTGCTGTCGCTGTCGGGCGCACCGGCCGATCGGGCTTCGCTGCTGTCGTTGGGGCCGCAGTTGGACGGCTGGTTGATCTTGATCGTGCTGGCCGTGATTCCCACCATCGGCGGTTTTGGTTTATATACGGCCAGTCTGGGACATCTGCCTGCCGGCACGGCGAATTTGCTGGCGACGCTTGAACCGGTGTTGACGACGATCTGGGCTTATCTGCTGTTGCACGAGTCATTGGACGGCGGGCAGCTGATCGGCGGGGCATTGATCTTTGGCAGCGTTATCGCGCTGCGATTGGAAGAGAACTAACATGGACCCCAAATTCAATCTGTGGATCGAGCACAACGGCGTGGTGGTGTTGAGCGAGTGGCGTGTGAAGCTGCTGGAGGCGATCGATCAGACCGGCTCGATCAGCCGCGCGGCCGAGAAAATGAAAGTCACGTATCATCGCGCGTGGGAGAAGCTGCACGAGATGGAGGAAGGCCTGGGCTACAAGTTGATCAATGCCCAGGTGGGCGGCGCGGGCGGCGGCGGCGCAGAGTTGACCGAGCAGGGCCGCGATCTGATGAAACGTTTCCGCGCCTTCGAGCAGGGCCTGCACGACGAGATCGACGATCGGTTTGAGACGACCTTTGGATCACTGCCTTAGGCAAAGTGAAGTAACAAAAAAAGGCCGAGCGCTCCCAAGTGGGAACGCTCGGCCTTTTTTGTCGGGTCATTTCAATCGCGCGGGGCGATGACGGTTTCGGCCGGAATGATGGTGTTCTTGGCGATCACCACAATGCCGTCGCGCACAAAATACAGATCGTTGGTGATGTCGGTGCCGCGCGGGAAAGGCTTGATGATCACGCCCGGTCCCAGGCGCGCGTTCTTGTCCAGGATCGCGCCTTCGATGGAGCAGCCTTTGCCGATGCCCAACGGCACGCCGCCGGGCGGCGCAAAACCGGTCGGGTCGTAGAAGTCCGAGCCCATCATGATCGTGTCACTCATCTGCACATCGTCGGCGATGAAACCGCGCAGGCCGATCAAGGAATCGCGGATGGTGGCATGCCCGATGTGACAACCGTCCGACAACAGCACATTATTCAGCGTCGCGCCGTCGATGATGGAACTGGGCAGATGGCGCGGGCGAGTGTAGATGGGGCGGGCGGGATCGTGCAAATTGAACGGCGAATCGGAGCGGCTGAGCGCCAGGTTGGTTTCGTAGAACGATCGGATGGTTCCGATGTCCTCCCAGTAGCCGTCAAAATCAAAGCCGAAGACATCGTGCGACTTGATCGCGCTGGGAATGACTTCGCCGCCGAAATCGTCGTCGGTGGTCGTCGTCAACAAATTGACCAGCACTTTGGTCTTGAACATATAGATGCCCATCGAGCCGAGGAACGGCCGCGCGGGATCGTCCCGGCTGACCAGGCCGTTCAGCACGGCCGGGTCTTTGGGCTTCTCGACAAAGTCCACGATGCGGCCATCGGGCGTGCGCTTGAGCAAACCAAAGCGCGACGCTTCTTCTTTGCGCACCGGCTGCACGGCCACGGTGATGTCGGCCTGATGTTCCCAGTGATATTGCGCTAGCGCGGCGTAATCCATGTGATACAGATGATCGCCCGCCAGAATCAGGACGTATTCGCAATTGGACGATTGAATTTCCAGCAGTTGCTTGCGCACCGCGTCGGCCGTGCCTTGATACCAGGCTTCCGACGACGCGGTCTGTTCGGCGGCCAGCACTTGCACGTAGCCGCGATGGAACGTGTCGAAGATGTAGGTGCGCGCGATGTGGCGGTGCAGCGACACCGAGTTGAACTGCGTGAGCACGGCCACCCGATAGATGCCGGAGTTGATGCAGTTGCTGATCGGCACGTCGATCAAGCGATATTTCCCGGCGATGGGGACGGCGGGTTTCGCCCGATCGCGCGTGAGGGGGAAGAGCCGATTGCCGCGCCCGCCGCCCAGGATGACACCCACAACATCGCTCATGGCTGGCATGCTAAATTCTCCTAACGTGAGTTGGTTGAAGACTGCAAAAGGTCTCGCCCTTTATATCACGGTCGAGGTAGGGTTGCAACCCCCATTTTCTGCCCGATTATTTTGACAGGGATATGCTTTTCTGGTATAACGGCGCAATCCCCGATCGAGATAGCGGTCGGATCATTCCATGGAGGAAAAGATGAAACGTCGCTCACTGTCGATGGTCATGTTCCTGTTGATTGTGTCATTGCTGATTGGCGCGTGTGCGCCTGCGGCGGCCCCCGCGGCGACGCCTGCGCCGCAGAAACCGGCTGAACCGGCGGCCTCGGCCAAGCCGACCGAGCCAGCTGCCCCAGCGGCCAGCGGTGAGCAAGTGCTGCGCCTGGCGACGACGACCAGCACCGCCGACTCCGGCTTGCTGGATGCGATTTTGCCTGATTTTCAGGCTAAATTCAGCGCCCGCGTCGATGTGGTCGCGGTGGGCACTGGCCAGGCCATCGAGATTGGCACCAAGGGTGACGCCGATGTCTTGCTCGTTCACGCCCGCAAATCCGAGGATAAGTTCGTGGCCGACGGTCACGCCAAAGAACGCTTTGACGTGATGTACAATGACTTCATCCTGCTCGGCCCCAAGGCCGATCCGGCCAAGATCGTGGGTCAGGCTTCGGCCAAGGATGCCTTCAACGCCATCCTCAACGCCGAGGCGACCTTTGCCAGCCGCGGCGACAAGTCGGGCACCAACACCAAAGAACTGAGCATCTGGACGTCGCTGGGCGTGACGCCGACGAAAGAGATGAAGTGGTATCAGGCGCTGGGCCAGGGCATGGGCGACACGCTGAACTTTGCCAACGAGCAAGGCGCGTACACCGTCTCCGATCGCGGCACGTATCTGGCGATGAAGGACAAGCTGCCCAACTTGATCGTCGTGCTGGGTGGCAACACCATCGACGAGAATAAAGACAAGACGCTGTTGAATCCCTACGGTGTGCTGGCCGTCGATCCGGCCAAGCATCCCGGCGTCAACTACGATCTAGCGATGAAGTTCGTTGCGTGGCTCAACTCGGTCGAGACGCAGCAAAAGATCGGCGATTACGGCAAGGACAAATACGGCGCGCCCTTGTTCTACCCGTCGTCCGCCGAATGGAAAGCGGCTCATCCGTAAAAGCAGTTCAATAGTGGCGTAGTGAGATAGTGCGGTAGTTCGGATGAAGGCCAGCCGACTGCCGCACTATCCTACTATTGCACTACCGTACTTCGAGGTGTTCCATCGACGACTTACTGCGCGCTTTTAGCAGTCCCGATCTCATCGAGATCGTCGCGTTGACGCTGCGCGTGACCGGTCTGGCGCTGCTCATCGCAACGATCGGCGGCGTGCCGTTGGGCGCGTTGATCGGCCTGTCGCGCTTTCGCGGCAAGAGCGTGGTGCGGGCTATTCTCTACACCGGCATGGGCTTGCCGCCCGTCGTCGTGGGCTTGATGGTGTATCTGCTCTTGTCGCGCAGCGGGCCGCTGGGTTCGCTGCGCTGGCTGTTTACGCCCAGCGCCATGATCGCCGCCCAGATCGTGATCGCGCTGCCGTTGACGATCGGGTTGACGATGACCAGCGTGGAGAGCGTCAACCCCGAACTGCGCCGCCAGATCATCGCGCTCGGTGCCACCCGATCGCAAACGGCGCTGACGATCTTGACCGAGGCCCGCATCGGCGTGACGGCTGCCATCGTCGCGGCGTTTGGCGGCATCATCTCGGAAGTGGGCGCAGTGATGCTGGTGGGCGGCAACATCGCGGGACAAACGCGCGTGCTGACCACGGCGATTGTCCTTGAAACGCGGCAGGGTGATTTCAGTTTGGCGTTGGCTTTGGGCGTGATTTTGCTGACGATCACGTTCGTCGTCAACGTGGCGCTGATGAAACTACAAGGGCGCACCTAGCCGCTTGCTCCGCCGGAATCAGGTATACTTTCAACTCCGGCGGCTGAGCAGAAGCACCTCGTCTGATCGTAAACAGCGCGCCCAACGGGCGCGCTGTCGTTTTAAGCCGTAATCTCATTGCGGGACATTTGGATTTCGGAATGAAGCAATTGTTGGGCAAATTAGTTACCGCTATTGCGGGCGGCGGGTTGTTGCTGTATCTGGCACTGCCCTTGATCGTCGTGCTGGTGCGCGCGATTGAGACCGGCCTGATCGAGCAACTGGCGCAGCCGACCGTTACGCAAGCCTTGCGCTTAAGCCTGATCACCACCCCGATCAGCACCCTCATCACGATCGGGCTGGGCACGCCGCTGGCCTATCGGTTGGCGCGCAGCCGCGTGCGCGGCCGATCGATCGTCGAGACGCTGCTGGACATTCCGATTGTGCTGCCGCCCGCCGTGGCCGGCTTGGCGCTGCTGATGACGTTCGGGCGGCGAGGTTTGTTGGGGCCGTTGCTTGAGCAATTCGACATCAGTGTGCCCTTTACGACGGCGGCGGTGGTGATGGCGCAGACGTTTGTGGCCGCGCCGTTTTACATCCGATCGGCGCAGACCGGCTTTGCCAATGTGCCGCATCAATTGGAGGAAAGCGCCAGCGATCTCGGCGCGGATCACTGGCAGGTGTTCCGCCGCATCACCCTGCCCCTGGCGGGACCGGCTTTGTTGAGCGGCATCATTTTGGCGTGGGCGCGCGCGTTGGGCGAATTTGGCGCGACGATTTTATTTGCGGGGAATTTCAGCGGCCGCACGCAGACCATGCCGCTGGCGATCTATCAGGCGTTGGAGTCTGATCTGAGTTCGGCGATCGCGATCGCCGCGATCTTGATCGGGTTGTCGTTTGTGTTCTTGTTGGCGCTGCGCGCGGTCACGCACAATCGTGTGACGCATCCGATGTTGTGATCGATTAAGCTTCTTCCAGTCGTTTCTCGCGCAACATCCACAATAGCACCGCGCCCGTCACTGCGCCGATGATCAGCCCCGTCACGAAGATACCGATCAAGCCCGCCAGCAGCTGCGAACTTAGCACAGGAATTAGCGCTCCGCCCACCGCCCCACCCGCCAGATAGCCCAGCGGCCAGATTACGGCGCTGATGGTGGGCCACCACGAGCCTTTGCTAAAGGTTTTGCGCACCACCCACCACTGCGCCAGACCGGTGCCCAGCCCCATAAACATCAGGCCCAGCCAGATACCCACCGCAAAGCCCAACGTAGTCGCGGGCACCCACAGCGTCGATGCGGGGACTTCGCGGCGCAGCACCAGCCATTGAAACACACCCACCGATAGCCCCATCGACACCAACGCCAGAATCGAAGCGATGATGAGTTCAGGGTGATCGCCCTGCGTCATCGCCTCTTCCGTGAAATTAAAGGCGGTGATGATCAGGCTGTTGATCAAATAGCCGATGATCCAGCCGCCGGTCGTGGCCGCCGTCCACCACAGCCAGTAGCGCGGTTGATTGAAATTCGTGGATGTCGCCGTTGTATCAATCATGGGTATTCATCGATTCCAAAATCATTTTGAATTCGCTCAAGATCATCGCCGTTGCACCCCAGACCTTGTGTAAACCGATCTGGAAGAACGGCACTTCCACTTGCGTGCCACGTAGCGTCCACGGCTCGCGCCTCACGACTGCCGGATCAAACAACGTGGACAAAGGCACTTCGATCAATTCGGCCACCTCGCGTGGATCGCACTTGAAATCAGGGCGATGCTCGACCAGGCCGACCGTGGGTGTGACTAGAAAATTGCTGGGCGGAATATAGATCGTCGTGAGTTGGCCCAGCACATCCACTTCGGTGCAGGCCGCGCCCACTTCCTCGCACGCCTCGCGCAGCGCCGTCTCGCGGATCGATTCGCCCGCTTCCTGCGAGCCGCCCGGCAGCGAGATTTGGCCGCCGTGCGTCAGACCGTCTTCCACGCGCTTCATCAACGGGAAGTGCCATTCGCCAGCCTGCGGATAGAGCAAAATCAACACGCCCGCCGGGCGAGCGTTGGCGGGCGGATCATCTCTCAGGCCGGGCAGGCGATATTCCGGCGCAAATTTGATCTGCGCGGCCAGCCCCGGCAAGGGCTGTTGCAATGCCGCGCGAATGTCTTCAAGATTCAGGTTCATGATCGATCGGCAAATTGAGAACGCAGATGACGCAGATTGCGCGGATTGAATAGATAAATCCAGAAAATCAGCGTTTATCTGCGAAATCTGCGTCCTGATTTCTCATCCAACTAACTTGTAGCCCACGCCCGTAATCGTCTCGATCTGCGCGGTGCTGTGACTGATCTTCTTGCGCAGGTGCGCCACATGCACATCGACGGTGCGCGTCTGCCCGGCGAAGTCATAGCCCCAGGCTAGTTCCAGCAACTTTTCGCGGCTTAGCACAAAGCCTTTGTGCTCGACCAGACACAGCAAACAGTCGAACTCTTTCGTGCGCAGCTCGATCGGTTGCCCGGCCACGGTCACTTCGCGCCGTGCTGGATCGATCGCCAGATCGCCCAGCCGATAGACCTTCGTCGGCGACGCGGCGCGATCGGTGCGGCGGAGGATCGCCTTCACCCGTGCCACCAACTCGCGCGGATTGAAGGGCTTGGTCATATAGTCATCCGCGCCGATTTCGAGGCCGACGATCTTATCGATGTCTTCGTCGCGCGCCGTGAGCATGATGATGGGCAAGTCGCTGTTCGCGCGGACGCGGCGGCACACTTCCCAGCCGTCGATTTCGGGCAACATCAGATCGAGCACCATCAATGCGGGCGACTCGGCCTTGATGCGCTCGAGCGCGGCTTTGCCGGTGTGTGCGGCGATCACCTTGAAGCCGTCCTGCTCCAGGTACAGGCGCGCCAACTCGACGATGTTCTGCTCGTCATCGACGACGAGGATGGTTTCTTTAGTCATTGTTGGAAGTTAGCGGTTGGCGGTTGGAGGGTTGATTCCGCATTCCGTGTTCCAGGTTCATTCCAGCGCGATGCACTCGATCTCGACCGACGCGCCCAGCGGCAGCCCCGCCACCGCGAAGGTCGATCGGGCCGGCGGATTGACCGGGAAGAATTCGGCATAGACTTCGTTCATGGCTTTGAAGTTGGCCATATCGGTCAGGAAGACGGTGGTCTTTACGACTTTGCTCAGCGATGTGCTCGCCGCGTCCAGAATCGCGCTGAGGTTTTGCAACACGCGCCGCGTCTGCACGGCGATGTCGCCCTCGATCAACTTGCTCGTCTCTGGCACGATGGGCGTCTGGCCTGCGCAGAACACGAAGCCATTGGCGCGGATGCCCTGCGAATACGGCCCGATCGCTTTGGGCGCGAGTTCGGTCGCGATGACGGTGCGCTTCGTCGGCCGGGGCGCTTTAGCAGCGGGTTTCGCGCTGGCGCGCGGCACCTTCACAGCGGGCTTCTTGGCCGCGAAGGGCTTCACGGTCGCTTTCTTCACTGTTGTTTTCTTGATCGCCATGCTGATCGCTCCTTAAGATGCGAAAGAATGAATCTCACGCAAAGCGGCAAAGCCGCAAAGTTTTATGGCTCTTCTTTGCTACTTGGCGGCTTTGCGTGAGCGTTTTTTGTCGTCCGGTAACTTGTATTATAGACCTTGCTTCCTAACCTACTCCGCCAACAAATCGACCGGCCCGCACACCGCGCCCACACAGCCCGGCCCGGTATGCACCCCCAACACCGGCACGATCTGTCCGAAAGTGACGTGGGCATTGGGCAGCTTCGCGCGGATCAAATCACCTTGCTGCTTCGCCATGTCCGGCGAGTTGGTGTGCAGCACATGCACCCAGGCCGGGGTCTGCTTCATCTTCTCGGCGACCTGATCGGCAATCAGCGCCACCGACTTCGCCATGCTGCGGCCCTTGACCACGGTGACGTACGTGCCCGGCCCTTTGTCCACGGTGATCACGGGCTTCAAATTCAACAGCGCGCCCGCCATCGCCTGCACGCGGCCGATGCGCCCGCCCTTTTGTAAATAATGCAGCGTGTCCAGCGTGAAGAAAATTTCGGTCTGATCGGCCACCTGCTGGATGCGCGCCAGAATCTTATCCAGCGGCCAGCCGCGCCGCAGACCCTGTGCCGCTGCCACCACCTGAAAACCTTCGGCGGCCGACAGCGTCTTGGTATCGACGTGCGTGATGTTGAGTTCGGGGCATTGCTTTGCGCCTTGCACGGCCGCATTCAGCGTGCCGCTCAAGCCCGACGAAATGTGGATCGACAAAATATCCTTATCGACCGCGCCGACCTTGCGATACAGATCGGCAAATTCGCCCGGCGACGGCTGCGACGTGGTGGGGATGTTGTCGCCGCTGGCCGCCAGCCGCTTGTAAAACTCTTCCGGCCCGATGTCGATCCCGCTGCGCAACATCTCTTTGCCAAACGAGATCAACAGCGGCATGCGCTCGATACCAAACTGCGCAAACATTTCCTCGGGGAGATCAACCGCGCTATCCGTAACAATTTTCATGGAGTCCCTTTTCTGAAGCAGAATGGAGGTATTGTACCTCAGTTATAATAACCCCATGCCGCCTCAAGCGATGCCCTTTATGAATAAAGACGATCTGATCTATCAATCTCGACCTGGCCCTGCTGATGGTCCACTCTTGATCCTGCTGCACGGCCTGGGCGGCGACGAACACGCGATGAGTTTCTTCACTCGATCGATCCCGGCGGCCTTTACGGTGATCAGTCCGCGCGCGCCGATTACGATTGAGCCGGGGATGTTTCCGGGCTACACCGATCGCGGCTTCAGCTGGGTCCGATCGGTTCCGCCGCCCGAGCGCGTCTCGTTCGCTCCCGCGATCGAACAACTGGGCCAGTTCATTCGCGCCTTCAATCGCGCCCCAGTTTTTCTCATGGGTTTCAGTCAGGGCGCGGCCTTGAGCTATGCGCTGTCGTTAGCAGAACCAGCGTTGATTGCGGGGGTTATCGCGTTGGCGGGCTTTTTGCCGGATGAAGCAATGCATCCTGAGCGGACGCTGAGCGAACGAAGTGAGTCGAAGCGGGAGTCGAAGGATGCTCATCCTCGACACGGCTACTTGATCATCCACGGCATCGATGATCAAATCGTGCCGCTTCAGCGTGCCCATCAAGCGCGAGATTTTTTGACGGCGTTGGGTGCGCCGGTCGAATATCGCGCCTATCCGGGCGGACACAAAATCGCGGCGCAGGGCGTGAAGGATATTACGCGGTGGTTGGAGGCTGTGAGCGCGTCATTCCCGCATGCTTTTAGCGGGAATCCAGTGGATGCCTGACGCGAAGCGAGTATGCGGGCATGACAGATTAGTACACCATCTCGCCGTTGACAAACGCTCGGGTGCGCGGATCGATCGGGCGCGAGAAAAACTGATCGGCTGTGCCTAGTTCGATCAATTTTCCACTCAACAACAATCCCACTCTGTCTGCTAATCTTTTGGCTTGAAAAACATTGTGCGTCACCAGCACGATCGTCATCGCGCCATGCGCCCGCACCAGGTCTTCGATCACGCCCACATTGTACGGATCGAGATTGGCGGTCGGCTCGTCGAGCAATAGCGCTTCGGGTTGCAGCACGATGGCCCGCGCCAACGCTACTCGCTGCGCCTCGCCGCCAGACAGCGTGCGGGCGCGCGCCCTCGCCAGGTTCTGCATTCCTACGCGCTCCAACGCGGCCATGATGATGTCATGGGCCGCGCGCAGGCCGCGCAAATGCAGGCCGTAGGCCACGTTGTCGTACACGGATCGATCGAGCAGCGCCGGGGACTGAAAGACTGTGGCGACGCGGCGGCGCACATTGAGATCGAGTTGACCATCAAGGGGGGCGCCATCAAAGGTGATCGCGCCTTGCGTGGGTGTTTCCAAAAATTGCAGCAAGCGCAGCAACGTCGTCTTGCCGGAACCGCTCGGCCCGACGAGCGCCAGCACTTCACCGCGCGCGATGTCCAGCGCGGGCAGATCGAGGATAGTGCGCGCCGCGTAGCGATGTTGAATTTCGCTGAGTTGATACAGCCACTTATCC
>JAGOBP010000487.1 GCA_017999195.1 Thermoflexales bacterium | reverse complement strand
GGCTATGATTCTCGCTGGCGGACGTGGCAGCCGACTCAGCATCTTATCGCAGAAACGTGCCAAACCGGCGGTGCCCTTTGCCGGAAAATATCGCATCATCGACTTCGTGTTGTCTAACTGTACCAACTCGGGCATCACGACGGTGGGTATTCTGACGCAATACCGGCCGCGCTCGTTGAACGATCATATCCGCACCGGTTCGCCGTGGGATTTGGACCGGATGCACGGCGGCGTGTGGCTGTTGCAGCCCTATGAGCGCACCGCCGAGATGGAGCGCTATGCGGGCACGGCGGATGCCATTCAGTTGAACTTCGATTTCATCCGCCATCACAAGCCGGACTTTGTGGTGGTGCTGGGCGGCGATCATATCTACAAGATGAACTACGACGATATGATCACCTTCCATCAAGAGAAGCGCGCCGATGTGACCATCGCCACCTTGAAGGTCTCGCCGGATGAAGCCTCGCGCTTTGGCATCATGGAGACCGATAAAGATAATCGCATCGTCGGTTTTGAAGAGAAGCCGCTTGTGCCCAAGAGCAACCTCGGTTCGATGGGCATCTATGTGTTCAACACCGAAGTGCTTAGTCAAGTCCTGCGCGAAGATGCCGCTGATCCCAAATCGGCGCATGATTTTGGCAAGAACATTATTCCTAAGATGATGAGCACGCACAACGTCTATGCGTATCCCTTCAACGGCTACTGGGTGGATGTGGGAACCGTGCAAGCGTATTGGGAAGCGCACATGGATTTGCTGGCCGATCAACCGCCGCTTGATCTGTTGGATCGCAACTGGATCGTTCACACCCGATCGGAAGAGCGGCCGCCTGTCAACATCCGCACGGGCGCGGTGGTGGCGCATAGCCTCATCACCGACGGCTGCGTCATCGAAGGCACCGTGGAATACAGCGTGCTCTCGCCGGGCGTGAAGGTCGGTCGGGGTGCGGTGGTGCGCAATTCAATCGTGCTGACGGACTGCACCATCGAAGCGGGCGCGATGGTCGATCGATCCATCATCGACAAAGAATGCATCATTCAGCCCAATGCGCATGTGGGCTATGGCGTGGATTACAGCCCGAATGCGTTGAATGATCTGACGTCAGGCATTTCGTTGGTGGGCAAGAATGCCGTGGTTCCGTCCGGCGTAAAGGTGGGCCGCAATTGCATCGTGGCCAGCGACGCGCGCGACACGGACTTCCCCGGCACGATGGTGCCCAGCGGCACGACGGTCGGTTACGTGCCGGCTGGGTAGGACAACGATGAACAAAATTTATCTCTCGCTCGCGTTGCACAATCATCAACCCGTCGGCAACTTCGATTTTGTGATCGAGGATGCGTATCAAAAAGCCTACGAGCCAATGCTGACGGCGCTGGAGCGGCATCCGGGCGTGCGGCTGGCGCTGCATTACAGCGGCCCGCTGCGCGATTGGCTGAAGGCGCATCACCCCGATTTTCTACAGCGTGTCCGCGTGTTGGTGGGGCGGCAGCAAGTAGAAATGCTAACAGGCGGCCACTATGAGCCGGTGTTGGTGGCGCTGCCGGACGCCGATAAACAAGGGCAGATCGCCAAGCTGACAGACACCATTCGCGCCGATTTCGGCACCGAACCGATCGGGGCGTGGCTGGCCGAGCGCGTGTGGGAACCGCATTTGCCCAAAGCCTTGAACGAAGCGGGCGTGCAATACACCATCGTCGACGATACGCATTTTCAATATGTGGGGATGGCCGATGATGATCTCTTTGGTTATTACGTGACCGAAGAGCAAGGCCAGCCGTTGAGCGTGTTTGCCACGGCGCGCTATCTGCGTCATCACACGCCATGGACGCCCGTGCCGGAAGTGATTGAATGGCTGCGTCAGCGGTCGACGCAATCGACGCGGCGCGGCGGGCCGCCGCGTGTGGCCGTGATGGGCGATGACGGCGAAAAATTCGGACTGTGGCCCACCACGTATGATCAATGCTGGACCAAAGGCTGGGTGGAGGCATTCTTCACCGCGCTGGAAGCCAATGCCGATTGGTTGATCACGTGCCCGCCGGGCGATATTCTGCGCACGCTGCCGGCGCTGGGCCGCGTCTATTTGCCGTCGGCCTCGTATGAAGAGATGGCCGAGTGGTCACTGCCCGCGGATCCGTCGCGCGAGTTGTCGCTGTTGACCAAGCGTTTGAAGGCTGAAAAGCAGCGCGATGTGTTGCGCTTCGTCAAAGGCGGCTCGTGGCGTTACTTCATGGTGAAGTATCCCGAAGTCAACACGCTGCACAAGCGTATGTTGTGGGCCAGTGAATTGGTGCATCGCATCAAGAAGGCCAGTGTGCGCACTGCCGCGCTCGATCAGTTGTGGGCGGGGCAGTGCAGTTGTCCTTATTGGCATGGCGTTTTCGGCGGCATCTATCTGTTCCATATTCGCGAAGCCAATTACGCGCAATTGATCGCCGCGCAAACGCGGGCCGAGCAGGCCCTGCACTCTACGGACGAGTGGCTGGAGGCAGACACCGCCGACATTGATTGCGATGGCCGTGCCGAAGCCGTGGTCTCGACCGAGTCGCAATGGCTGATCTTCGACGCGCCGGTGGGCGGGTCGCTGGTGGAATGGGACTGGCGCGCGCGCAACCTAAACTTGATCAACACGCTGACGCGCTGGCGCGAAGGCTATCATCAAGAGTTGATCGAAGCGGCGGCGCGCAACTCGGTCGTTATCGTGGGGCAGGCCGGTTCGCTGCAAAGCCTGCACAGCGGGCAAGTCCGCTCGAAAGAGCCGGGGCTGGAGAAGCGCCTCATCGTCGATTGGTACCGGCGGGCCAGCTTGATCGATCACGTGTTTGCCGAAACCGAGACGCTGCAAACATTTTATCGCAGCACCTATCAAGAATTGGGTGACTTCGTCAATCAACCGTACCAGCTCAAAGTGTCGCGCTCTGGCAAGCGCATCATCGTCACGCTCGATCGCGCGGGCGGCGTGTGGCAAGACGGCCAGTCGCGGCCGCTGCATATCGAGAAGAAAATCGTCATCGAGTCGGGCGCGCCCGGTTTCACGGTCAATTACACGTTGACCAACACCGGCACCGAGCCGCTCACGGCGCGCTTCGGCATCGAAACCAATTGGGGCATCTCCGGCGGCGAGGCGGCGGCGGGCGCGTACACGGTCTTTGCGGGCGGCGTGCTGCATCGCCTCAACGCCATCGAAGCGATTCCCGACACGAAGGAAGTGGCGGTGGTGAAAGAGAAGCTGGGGCGCGCGTTGCTGCGCCTGAGCGATGCCGCCGATTGGTGGCAATTCCCGCTGGAAACAATCTCACTGTCGGAAGCGGGCTTTGAGCGCGGTTATCAGGGCACGACGTTGTTGGCGCACTGGCCGCTGGGCTTGGGACCGGGCGAAGTTTTGAAATTGAAGTTACAATTCACCTTGATACCCAGCGCTTAGTTTTAAGGGGTAAGCCGTTATCCCCAGCAGACGCAAGACTCTAAATCGATCATGCACAATGCGCCTAAGCCAAGCGCGCATTGTGCATTGTTCATTATGAATCGAGAATTGTTATGACGCATTCGGTTGCCATTCACGGTCACTTCTATCAACCGCCGCGCGAAGATCCGTTTACCGGCGAGATGCCGCGCGAAAAGGGCGCAGAGCCGTATCACGACTACAACGAAAAAATCACGGCTGAATGCTATGAACCTAATGCGGTCGCGGGCAACTTCGATCGGATTAGTTTCAACATCGGGCCGACGTTGATTCACTGGCTGGCGTATTATCAGCCGCAAACGTACGCGCGGATTTTGCAAGCCGATCGGACATATCAACACACGCACGGCGCAGGCAATGCCATCGCGCAAGCGGCCCATCACACCATTCTGCCGCTGGCGCGCCGACGCGACAAGATCATAC
>JAGOBP010000032.1 GCA_017999195.1 Thermoflexales bacterium | reverse complement strand
CTATGCGCCCGCGCAGTTGAAGCGCAAGACCATCGTGGTGGAGTACGCCACGGAAGACGATATCGCCGATCTGAAGCAGCGCAACGCAGCGATTGTGGTCACGCTGATGCCCGCGCTGGGCAATCGCGGCGAGGTGGGCCGCTGGTCGTCGGCCGCGTTTGAGGCCGTCTTAGTGGCACTACGTAGTGATACGTCTTTGCCCCTGGATGAAAATACTTACCTTGATCTGATCGCCAACATCGAGTGGACGCCGCATATTCGCTATTTGCAGGCGGAAGATGCGGGTATCAACAAGTTCGCTTTTGTCATTCATCCGCTGGATGTGCGCTTCATTCATGCCGCACCGATGTTCCGCTGGACCAAGATTTTCCCCAACTCCCTGACTGAAGCGTTGGCCGCCTACATGCCGCCGATTTACATCTCGCGCATCACAGGCGGGCAATCGCCGGTGACCGGCCAGAAGATCGAAGGTTATCTGTTCTCGCTGGGCGCGACGCCGCGTCAGATGATGAAGCATGGCGAACGCCTGACGTATGAGCAGCTCAATAAATGTGCGCGCATGGCCGAACGGATGGGCGCACGCATCATGGGCCTGGGCGCGTTCACCAGCGTCGTCGGCGATGCGGGCATCACCGTCGCGCATGAGGCTGACATCGCGATCACGAGCGGCAACAGCCTCACCGTCGCGGCCACGCTGGAAGCCGCCAAGCAAGCGGTGATCAAGATGGGCGCGACCGATCTGACCAAAGGCACGGCCATGATCGTCGGGGCGACCGGCTCGATCGGGAGTGTGTGTGCCCGATTGCTCGCGCAAGCGATCTATAACGTCGTCCTCGTCTCGATCGAACCGGAGCGATTGATCGAACTGAAACGCCGTATTCAAGAGGAAACGCCCGGCGCGCAAGTGACGATTGCAACGAAAGCGGATGAATATATCGGCGCGTGCGATCTGATCGTGACGGCGACTTCGGCGTTTGGGCAGCGCGTGGTGGACATCACCAAATGCAAGCCCGGCGCGGTGATCTGCGATGTGGCGCGGCCTGAAGACATCAATCCGCAAGAGGCCGCGCTGCGGCCCGATGTGCTGGTGATCGAAAGCGGCGAAGTATTGATCCCCGGTGACATTGATTTCGGTTACGATATTGGTTTGCCCCAGAAAACGGCCTATGCTTGTCTCGCGGAAACCTCGCTGCTGGCGATGGAAGGCCGCTTCGAAGACTACACGTTGGGCCGCAACATCGAGATCGAGCGGGTCAAGGAAATCTATCGGCTCTTCAAGAAACATCAATATCAACTGGCTGGCCTGCGATCGTTTGGTGAATACATCACCGACGACGACATCGCCCTGAAGCGCATCGAGGCCGATCGGTTGCGCAACGACCCTGAATTGTTCGCGCGCGTGAAGGCTGACGGCGCGATCAAGATCGCGGCGATTCCGCCGATGAGCAAGCATGTGGCCGCAACGGGTCAAACCGAGTTTGCGAAGTGGGCGGGCTTAGGCGCAACGGTTAGCCTGGCCTTGCTGGGCCTGTGGCAACTCGTTAGGCCAAGAAAGAATTAGTACACGGATTGCACGGATAACACGGACTGACACAGATTCATATTGAAGTCTTGTCCGTGAAAATCTGTGTAGTCTGTGAAATCCGTGTCCAAAAGCAAGCCTCCCAAAGGAGACGCACGTATGTCTGATAAACGAGTGGTGTTGGTGGATGGCGTGGCCGGATACTGGGGCCGACGCGTAGCCGAACAACTCTTGTTGCGCGGCGATGTCCATGTCATCGGGTTGGACGTCGAGTTCCCTGCCGAAGAAATCAAAGAACTGGACTTCATTCAGGCTGATATTCGCAATCCGCTGCTGGTTGATCTGTTGCGCGAAGAGCAGGTGGATACCATCTGTCACCTGGCCTTTGAAGAAAGCGCCCGCCCCAGCGAGACCACCTTCGACCTCAACGTGATGGGCTCGATGAAAGTTTTTGGCGCGGCGGCCGAGGCCAACGTGCGCAAGATTGTCTATATGAGCAGTACGCTCGTTTATGGCGCGGAGCCGGGAAATTCGGCCTTTTTGCGCGAAGAGCACGCGCTGAACGGCAAGCGCAGTTACGGCTACGTGCGCGATCGCGTGGAGACCGAAGGCTTCTGCAACGGTTTTCGCGGGCAAGTGCCCAATGTCATTTTGACCGTGCTGCGCTTTGCGCACATCGTGGGGCCGCGCTGCGACACCCCGTTGACGCGCTTCCTGCGTGAAGAGACCGCGCCGCTGTTGATGGGCTTCGATCCGATGATGCAGTTGATTCACGAAGACGATGTGATTAACGCCATCCTTCATTCCATCGACAATGACATACCCGGCACGTTCAACGTCGCGGCCGAAGGCGCCATGCCCTTGATGAAATTGGTGGGCCTGGCGGGCAAGGTGCCGCTGCCGGTCTTGCATCCGCTGGCGTATCTGGGTGTGCAGATGATGGGGCCAAGCATCGCGCCGATCGATCTGAATTACCTGCGTTATCCGTGCGTGGGCGATCTGCGCCGCATGCGCGAGGAACTGGAATTTACGCCGCAGTACACGGCCGATGAAGCCCTGCGCGAATTTGCGGCCCAGCAACGCGCCCACTCGTACTTGCCGGAAGAATCGGCGCTGGCCTTTGATGAGCAGCGCTTGCGTGACACCCTGGAGCGCCGCAAGCGCGCGCGGCAGTTAGCGCTGGCGGCTACCGTGCCGGATCAACCGCGCCGCCGTACGCGTCGCGCCAAAGCCGAGCCACTCGAAACGGTGTCGGATGTGTCGGTGATGGAAGAACCGGGCGATGAGGACAATCACGCTGAGGAGAACGGCAATGGCTGAGTCGATAAAGAAAACCACGAGCCGCAAGCCCCGATCGACACCGACAGGCGCGGCCACCCCGGCCCGTCGCAATGGCAAAGCCAAGATCGAAGCGGCGTTAGCGAATGGCAACGATCAGCCGTCGGGCGCAGACGAACCGATCGAGGTGGTGAAGAAGCCGCGTCGTTCCCGCTCAAAGAAATTGCCCCAAGGGTTGACGACTGCCCCTATCGAATCGCAAGAAGTAGACTCGATCTCCATCGCGCCGGAAGAACCCGCGCCAAGCGAAGCCGTCGCTGAAGAAGCCGCGTCGTTTGAAACGCCGGAAGAAATGCCCATGCCCGAGTCGTCGCCGGCCGATGTGCCGGATGAATCGTTGAAGGCGCAACTGTTCAGCGAATTCAATGCGCTGGTGGAGCGGTTGCGACAAATTCAGCCAGGCTACAATCCGTCGCCGTTTGCTGTCGAGGGCTTGATGAGCGCCGTCAGCCAGATCGCGCCGGAAGGGCTGTTTGACAAGGTCAAGAAATTTGTCAGCGAAGACGCCTTTGACGCCGACACGTGGAAGGGCCTGTGGTACATGGTCAGTTCATCGGTGCAGATGCAGACCGCCGTGGTGCAGCGTCGTTTGACGGGCGAGTATGACACCGACGAATGGGGCTTCGATCAAGAATATTTCAATGCCGTGCGCCCGTTTTTCGAGTTCATGTACAAGACGTATTGGCGCGTGTCGTTGACGGGTATTGAGAACGTGCCGGAAGAAGGCCGCGCATTGCTGGTGGCTAATCACTCGGGGCAACTGCCGTTTGATGGCGCGATGCTGGGCACCGGCTTGTTGCTGGAGCATCCCAATCAGCGCTTGATGCGCACGCTGTACGCCACATGGTTCCCCACGCTGCCCTTTGTGTCTGATCTGCTGGTGAAGATGGGGCAGGCGCTGGCGACGGAAGACAATGGCACGCGCTTGTTGGACAACAACGAGGTGGTGGCGGTCTTTCCCGAAGGTTACAAGGGCGTGGGTAAGCTGTACAAGGATCGCTATAAGCTGGCGCGCTTCGGGCGCGGGGGCTTTGTGAAGATGGCGCTGCGTTCCAAAGCGCCGATTATTCCGGTGTCGATCGTCGGTGCGGAAGAGACGTACATCTCGCTAGCCAAGTCCGACTTCATGTCCAAGGTGACGGGCATGCCCTACTTCCCCATCTCGACCACCTTCCCGTGGCTGGGGTTGCTGGGCTTTGTGCCGCTGCCGACCAAGTGGTACATCGACATCGGTGAACCGATCCCGACGGATCATTATCCCGCGAAGAGCGATCAGAATTTGATGCTTGTTTCGCAGTTGACGGATCAGGTGCGCAACATCGTACAGAAGATGATCATTCAGCGGTTGTCGCAAAGACGATCAATCTTCTTTGGATAAATTTAACGGACAACCGGGTAGGGGCGAGGCTAGCCCTCGCCCGCCGTGTTAAGAAATGAATGGGGCGAGCGCAAGACTCGCCCCTACTTTTTTGCTCCAACATCGGGTAAAATGTGCCGCCATACCTTACAGAGCGACACACTATGCCCGTCTACCCCAACGCCGACACGTTCTACCCGATCATCAAAGAGGTCTTTGCGCGCATCGAGAAAGACTCGCCGCACGCGCTGGCGGGCTTGATGCGCTCCCGGTTGATCGTGCGTTTCAAACTCACACACCCGATCGCGGAGATTCTGCTGAACGGCCGACGCGTGACCTTTCAGGCCACCTATGGCCCGACGAAGTTGCTGGCCGACCTCGACGCGCACTTCACCGGCGACACGCTGCACAAGATTTTTCTGGGCGAATGGACGCTGGCTCACGCGCTGAACATCGGCCAACTGCGTATCAACGGACCGATCCTCAAGGCGTTGGAGTTGGCAGAGTTATTCGAAGCGGCGAAGAAAGTGTACCCGGCAGTGCTGAAAGAGCGGGGAATGTTGAAGTGAAAATGAAACCGGTCGGGTCTCTAAAGACCCGACCGGTTTTTTATTCGGTCGCAGGCTTCTGCCCGTTTTTATTCGGCGCGGGCTTCGCTTCCGACATCTTTGCCAGCGCCTCGTCCAACTTCGCCAAAGTCTGATTGAGTTGCTTAAAGGACGCTGCCGGGCTATTGTCTGTGACCTTGGGTGCCGCAGGTGGCGGACTGGCCGGGCGTTGTTTGCGCGGCGCAGGGCTGTTTTCCAGGATGCGGCGCAACACGGTCGGGTCGTAGTTGGAGTGCTTGAGTTGGGTCAGTTCCTCATCGACGAGGCGTTGATTCAAGACAATGCCGTGGCGACTGAGTAAATCCGCGTAATACCGATAGTTCTCCGCCAGTTTCAACGTCACCGTTTCAAAGCCATGCTGCGCCACCGTGAGGCGCGTGCTGTAGCGCATGATGTTGTAGAACGACATCTCGTGATCTTTCACGTCCGGTTCCACCAGCACGATGTCCACTTCCGGGTGCGTCTTGCGCAATTGCTTAATGTGATACAGCAAACCGGCGTGCGTCTGAATGCGCGTGACCTGCGACGCGACCGCCGTAAAACCTTTGTCGCCCAGCAGGCCGCCATCGGGGCCGAAGAACGGAATCGAGGCGCGATCGCCGTTATCGAAGGGCACCAGCGGATTGATGCAGATGATCAGCGTCGCGCCGCGTTCGATCGCCACATCGAGGCTGGCATTGCCGCGCACGCTGCCGTCGATGTAATCGTGATCGGCGATGCGCACTGGCTTGTACAGGATGGGCACCGCTGTCGAGGCGGCCACGGCCAGCGAGAGCGGCACGTTCGAGTTGCAGTCGCGCCCGAACACAGCGCGATGCCCTGTGTCCAGATCGGTGGCGATGACGTACAAATCGCGCTTGAGCCGCTCGAAGTTATCGCTGCCGCCGTAGGTGGTCACGGCGTGCCGCACGTAGCGGCCCAGTGCCTGACTGTCGTAAATGCCGGAGGGCAGCGCCTCGGACAAGGACCAGATAAAATCGAACAGGGTCATGTCCTTCAAATAGCGCAAATAATGCGACCACGCCCCCGACACGGTCTTGGGCAATTTTGCGCCCAGTTGCAGCAAGTCGCGCGGATCGATGTAGAACAGGTCGCCGCGCTCAATGGCGCGGATGTCGGGATGATCGCCCGCCAGCGCTTGCAGCATGACTTCCGGCGTGATGCCGTTGGCCAGCAGCGAGCCGACCAGTGCGCCCGCGCTGGTGCCCACGTACAGATCAAAATCGTTGACGGTCCGATCGGTCAACAGATCATCGATGGCGCGCAGCGCGCCGATCTCGTACACCGCGCCGGTCAAACCGCCGCCCGCCAATACCAACGCTGTCTTGCCGCGAGAATTCCAGAATGGCCGCATACGGACCTGCCTTTGAGCGAGGACTGACTTAATTCTACTGCGAATCGTCTTGAAACGGGTTTGGGTCGCCCGCGTACATCCGATCAAGCAGGTTCAGTTCCCGCTGTCGGATCGTCGCGCGAAAGTGCTGTGAGCCGCGCATGTGCTTGAAGCCGGAAAAGCCGCGCTCCAGAAAATCCACCAGCGCTACGTGACCGGAATTGCGTAACGGATGCTTAGCCAGCGACAACGTCGGCCCGGTCAGCGGATTGCGCACAATGCCGTCGATGTGTTCGCAAATGCGCTCGATCAATTCGATCTGATACACGCGCGTCGCGTAGTTGTCGCACACCCGATAGCCCTCGGCGTACAACTCCGGCGTGATTGTGTCCGTGACGCCCAATCGGTTCAGCAGCGCGTCCAGCAATTGCCGATCGAGCGTTTCGCTCAACTGATGCAGTTCCACCGTCACAGCCAGCGGCCGCAGCATCGACTCTGGCACAAAGCGCCGCGTAAACTCATACATCTGCTCGATGTCGTGATCGCGCTGGCTGAAATCGTACGGGCCGTAGATGTCTTCCAGAAAGAATTCGCAGGCCGAGCGATGCCGCTCGTCGGCCAGCAAGTCTTGATACGTGCGCGCCAGCCGCTGGCTCTGCCAGTCGCGCAGCATCGCCACGTTGGGATCGAGCGACGTGCCACTCAACGGCTGATGTTTGACTTCTTTGAGGCCGCCGACTAAACGGTGTAGCCCAGCATTTTTCGTCATCACAACCCAATCACCCGTGCGCCCGAAATCTCATGACGCACTGCGTTTATACCCCAGCGCGATAGCACTGTCAACATCAATATTCTGGGGCGCGGCTAAACGGCCTGCTGCAAAATGTCATGTAATTCCTGCGCGTTCAACTTGAGCGGGTTACCCTGCATACTGCTGGCTTTTTGCGCTTGCTCGATGATGACGGGAAAGTCCGCTGCGCGGATGCCATAGGCCGATAACGCGGGCACATGCAAATCGGCACACAGGTCCGTCAACCACCCGATTGCATCTTCAGCCTGAGCGGCCCGCGAGCCGGTGAGAATCTGCGCCACTTCCGCATAGCGCTGCACTACTGGCGAATCTGCTGCGCGTTCGCGCAATGCCTTGAGATTAGCCGCGATCACGAAGGGCAACAATCTGGCACAAATCGCGCCGTGCGGCGCGGGGAACAGTCCGCCGATCGGCCCGGCAAAACCATGCACCGCGCCCAACTTCGCATTGGCCAACGCCAGCCCGCCGAACAAGGCCGCGATGGACATATCCCCTCGCGCGGCGACGTCGTCGCCGTGATGATACGCCTTCTGCAAAGAACGCGCGGCGCGCATCATCCCTTCGTGACAAATCGCGTCCGTCATGGGATTCGGCGCGTTGCACGTATACGGCTCGATGACCTGCGTCAACGCATCCAGGCCGGTGCTGGCCGTGATCGATGGCGGCAGGGAGTGCGTCAACTCTGGATCGATCACAGCGAGGCGCGGCAGCATGAGCGGGCTGCGCAAACTCACTTTGACTTTGTGATCGGGCGAAGCGAGTACGGCATTGCGCGTGACTTCTGCGCCTGTGCCCGCCGTCGTCGGGATGGCGATATACGGCGCAGCCTGATTTTTAAGGGCTAAACCGCGTCCGATCACTTCTAGATAGTCCAGCGGATCACCGGAATTGGTGAGCAGGGCGGCGATGGCTTTGCCGGTATCAAGCGCGCTGCCGCCGCCCAAACCGATGATGACTTCCGCGCGGATCGATCGGGCGCGGTGCAGGCCATCGAGGGCGGTCGTGATCTTCGGTTCGCCGTCTACGGTAAACGTATCAACTTCCAGATCATGATCGCGCAATTGATCAATCGCGCGTGTGACGAAATCCTGCTCGCTGCCCATCACCAGCAGCACACGCCGCCCGAATGATCGCGCCAATGCGGGCACTTCATTGATCGTGCCCGCTCCCAAGATGATGCGGGTTGCGGTTGCAAATTCAAATCGCACAGGAAATTCCTTTGTACACGGATGTCACGGATTGGACGGATAAACACGGATTGGTTTCAAGAAATATCCGTGAAATCTGTGTAATCTGTGCAATCCGTGTCCCAAATCTTTCGGCCTACCAGCCACTTTCATCAGGGAAGACGTTGCTGTAAATGATGCGCGTGCGCGGCTCGGCCTGCATGGGTTCGCAGGTCTCGCGCCACGCGTTGTAATGCGCAGTCTCTTTGTGCCTCGCGGGATCCGCGGGCGTGCGATAAACCTCGATCAGTACGAAGCGCGTGGGGTCATCGGCCTGCTGGATCACGTCGAAGCGCGCGATGCCCGGCTCTTGCACACTGTTGCGGGCGTTCTCGATGCTGGCCGCCTTGAAGGCTTCGACAAACTCCGGTTTGACGTGGATGAAGACGTGAACGATGTACATGCTGGCTCCTGTGACCGGGGTGTAACTGCCTCCTCGTATTATACGCCAAGCCTCTCCCTTGTCCCAAAATCGTCCTTCGACTTCGCTGCGCGCCGCTCAGGATGCGATTTTGGGACAGCGGCGAATTTGTGTCTTGATCTAATCGTCACAATGTGGTTATACTATAGACGCACTGCGTCATAAACCCACATCGCGGGAGGTCAATCGCTTATGTCCGATTCTCGTCCTTTGCCAGACGGCGTGGTTGTTACGGGACCCATCACGCCAGAGTACGCAGCCGTCCTCACCCCGGAAGCCTTGAGTTTCATCGCCACCTTGCAGCGTAGTTTTAATGCTCGCCGATTGGAGTTGCTGGCGAAACGGGCCGAGCGTCAGTTGAAGATCGACGCCGGAGAGTTGCCCGATTATCTGCCGGAAACCGCCGCCGTCCGATCGGACCCGGCGTGGCACGTCGCGCCGATTCCGGCCGATTTGCAGCGCCGCCACATCGAGATTACCGGCCCCACCGACAAGAAGATGCTCATCAACGCGCTCAACTCCGGCGCGGATGTTTTCATGGCGGACTTTGAAGATGCCAATGCGCCGACGTGGGATAACCTGGTGCAGGGGCAACTCAACCTGACCGCCGCCATCGAGCGCACTCTAGCGCTGAAAACGGCGGAGAAAGAATATCGCCTCAACGACAAAGTGGCGTTGTTGTTGGTGCGCCCGCGCGGCTGGCACCTGACCGAGAAGCACGTCCTGGTCGATGGGCAGCGCATGTCCGGCTCGCTGTTTGACTTTGGCCTGTACTTCTTCCACAACGTCAAACGCCTGCAAAATAAGGGGTCTGGGCCATATTTCTATCTGCCCAAATTGGAAAGCCACCTCGAAGCGCGGCTGTGGAACGAGGTCTTCAATCTGGCGCAAGACGAACTGGGCATTCCGCGCGGCACGATCAAAGTCACCGTCTTGATCGAAACCATCCTCGCCGCGTTTGAGATGGAAGAAATTTTGTACGAACTGCGCGATCATATCGCGGGCTTGAATGCGGGTCGCTGGGATTATATGTTCAGCATCATCAAGAAGTTCCGCAACCGACCGGACTTCGCCTTCCCCGATCGCGCGCAGGTCACGATGACGTCGCCGTTCATGCGCGCCTACACCGAGCGACTGGTGAAGACATGCCATCAACGCGGCGCACACGCCATCGGCGGCATGGCGGCCTTCATCCCTAGCCGCAAAGACCCCGTGGTGAATGAGAACGCGCTGAAGAAAGTGCGCGAAGACAAGCTGCGCGAATCGGGCGACGGTTTCGATGGGACGTGGGTGGCCCATCCTGATCTGGTGCCGGTGGCGAAAGAAATCTTCGATGAAGTGCTGGGCGATAAGCCGCATCAAAAAGAGCGGCTGCGTGAAGACGTGGACGTGAAGGCCCACCAATTGATCGACTTCACCATCCCCGGCGGACAGATCACGGAAGCGGGCTTGCGACTGAACATCAACGTCGCGCTGCAATACGTCGAGGCGTGGCTGCGCGGCACAGGCGCAGTGGCGATTTACAACCTGATGGAAGACGCGGCCACGGCCGAGATTTCGCGCGCGCAAGTGTGGCAGTGGATCAACTCCGCCAACGGCGTGCTGGCCGACGGACGCAAAGTCACGGTTGAGTTGGTGAAGGACCTGTTGCCGCAGGAAATCGAGAAGATTCGTGCCCTGTACGGCGAAGCCAACTTCGCCGCGAGCAAGATTCCGCAGGCGGCGCAAGTCTTCGAGAAGATTGTGGCTGAAAAGCAGTTTGAAGATTTCTTGACGCTGGTGGCGTATGAGTATCTGGAGTAGGTTGGTAAATTAGTCGATAAGTAAATTAGTCGGCAAGTCGACAAGGGCGGCACCACGCAACTATTGCACTATCTCACTCACTCACTATCGCACTAAGGAGATCACCATGCACGACAAAGCGCAAATCATCGAATTGGAAAACGACTGGGCGACGAATCCGCGTTGGGAAGGCGTCACGCGCAAGTACCCGGCCAGTGAAGTGGTGCGGCTGCGCGGCTCGATTCAACTGCATTACACGCTGGCCGAGATGGGCGCGACGCGGCTGTGGCATTTGCTGCACACAGAGCCGTTCATCCGCGCGCTGGGCGCGTTGACGGGCAATCAAGCCGTGGAGATGGTGAGCGCGGGCTTGAAGGCGATCTATCTATCGGGCTGGCAAGTGGCCGGTGATGCGAACGATGCGCTGCAAATGTACCCCGATCAATCGCTGTATCCCGTTAGCAGCGTGCCCAATGTGATCCGCCGCCTGAACAATGCGCTGGTGCGCGCCGATCAAATTCAACACATGCAGGGCAAGAGCGACATCAACTGGTTCGCGCCGATCGTCGCCGATGCCGAGGCCGGTTTCGGCGGGCCGCTGAACACCTTTGAATTGATCAAGGCCATGATCGAAGCGGGCGCGGCCGCCGTGCATCTGGAAGATCAATTGTCGTCGTTGAAGAAGTGCGGTCACATGGGTGGCAAGGTGCTGGTCACGACGCACGAATTCGTGCCGAAGTTGATCGCCGCGCGCTTGGCCGCTGATGTGCTGGGCGTGCCCACGCTGATCATCGCCCGCACTGACTCCTTGGGCGCGAATCTGATCCGCGCGATCAACGATCCGGTGGATGAAAAATTCGCCACGGGCGAGCAAACCGTGGAAGGCTATTGGACCGTGAAGGGCGGCATTGATTACGCCATTGCCAAAGCCTGCGCCTATGCGCCGTACGCGGATATGCTGTGGTGCGAGACCGGCAAGCCCGACATCGGTGAGGCGCGCGCCTTTGCGCAAGGCGTGCACGAGAAGTTCCCCGGCAAGATGCTGGCCTACAACTGCTCGCCGTCGTTCAACTGGCAGCGCAACCTCGATGAGAAATCGATGGCGACCTTCCAGGAACAACTGGCCGAGATGGGCTACAAGTTCCAGTTTGTGACGCTGGCCGGTTTCCACACGCTGAACATGAGCATGTTCGAGCTGGCACACGCGTACAAATCGCAGGGCATGTTGGCCTACTCCAAGATGGTGCAAGAGCGCGAATTTGCCATGGAGAAAGACGGCTATCTGGCGACGAAGCATCAATCGTTTGTGGGCGCGGGCTACTTCGACGAAGTGCAGATCGCGGTCACGGGCGAGGGCGTCTCGACCACGGCGCTGAAAGGCTCGACGGAAGAGGAGCAGTTCGCGCCGGCGCATTAGGCCGGCGTTGAGTCGAGCCACATGGTCTGCGGGCCGAATGGTCTGGAGGACTCGATGCAATATCACTACGCTATGATGATGTGGTTCAGTCCCGAAGACGAAGCGTATCTGGTTGAAGTGCCGGAATTGCCGGGGTGTATGGCAGATGGCGCGACGCCTGAAGAAGCGGTCCAGGCTGCGCAAACTGCGATTCGCTTATGGATTGAGGGTGCCCGAAAATTGGGCCGCTCGGTGCCGCGCCCAGCGCGCACGCGCGCGGCCGCACTGAAGCCGCTCGTCTCAACTGCGGCGTAAACAGACCATCAGGCCATCTAGCCCGTCGATCTGACTCGTTCAGATCGACGGGCGTTTTGTTGGTGGGGGGGCCGCTTGATCAGCGCGTCGCGGCGGGAACGAAGATGCTGAAGGGGAAGGGATTGTACTTCTCGACCACGGTTTGATATTGGCCGGTCCAGCCGCCCAGGACATACAAGTCATTACCCACGGCGGTCAGGCCCAGGCCGCGCCACTGGCCCACGAAGGGCGTGGGCAGCACCGTCCATTGATCCTGGTTCGGATCGTACCATTCGTTAAACGACAGATAGCCGGTCCAGCCGCCGCCGATGGCGTACAGCCGTCCGGCCATGTTAACCAGCCCCAGCCCGCCACGTGTGACCAATAGCGGCGCGCACGATTCCCAGCGATTTTCGGCCAGCACCAATCGGTCGCAGTTGTTAAACTCGCGGCCATCGGCATAGCCGCCCACCACGTACAGCGCATCATTCAAGACGGCCGCCGCGCTGAAGCCGCGCGCCAACGGCAGCGGGGTGCCCGTCGTCCAGCGGTTCGCGGCCACGTCATACACAAAGACCGTATCGACGTAGCGTTGACCGTCCCAGCCGCCCAGGACGTACACGCGATTCTGATGCACGGCGATGGCGTAGGCGAAGCGCGTCGCGGGCAGGGGGGCCAGCGTCGTCCAGGTGTTCGACACTGGATTATACGCTTCCACGATGGTGGTGGGTACGCCTGCGGCTGTATAACCGCCGGGCACGATGACAGTGCCGCTGACGACGACTGCCGACACATTCGCCACCGGCGTGGGTTTACTCTGACCCGTCGTCCAGCGCTGTGTCAACGTGTCCAGAATCTCCACCAGGCCCGTCACGCCCGTGGTCGTCTCGCCGCCGATGGCGATGATCTGTTTACCCAGCGTCGCCGCCGCCAGCCGCCCGCGCGCCAGCGACATGGCGCTCTGCGCCTGCCACGTCGTGTCACTGGCGATGGGGTTGACGCTCGACCCGGTGAGCGGGGTATCGCTGAAGGGCTGCGTCTGAGTGCTGCTCTGGGCGGATCCGCGCGGGCCGATCAGCAATGCCAGCCCGATGGCGATGGCGGTGATGGCGATCAGGGCCAGTCGTCGCCCGATGGGCAAGGGCGGTTCGATCGGGCCGATCACGATCAGGGGGGCAGGCTCGATCGGACCGATCTCGATCGGGGTCGTTGCCAACTCGATCGATGCCGGTGGCTCGATCGGGGCGGCTGCTTCATCCGGCGCGGCTTCACTATTCGCGGAGTTGGTCGTCCCGGGAACAATGACCCAGCCGCGCTGAATGGCGATCAGCGTGGCTTCGGTGCGGGTCTGCACGTTGAGTTTGGCGAAGATGTTGCGCAGGTGGACCTTGACGGTGTTGATGCTAAGAAAAGCCTGCGCGGCAATTTCTTTGTTGCTGAGACCGGTGGCCAGCAGGCGCAAGATTTCCAGTTCGCGCTCGCTCAACTCGGTGTTGGTCGGCTCGGGCAGCAACTCTTCGAGGCGGGCATCCATAGTGGGGCAATTCTACCATGAACGTGGTGCATGTTGCGTGATGCGTGTTACGCAGTACGGATTACGCAGTATCGATTCTCAAGTCCGCAATTGAATCCATGATCGCATCCGGCTTGACCGGCCCAGCCAAATCATCCGGCCGGAATTTGCCCGTGCGCACCAGGATGCCGCGCATGCCCGCACTCTGTGCCCCGCCGATGTCGGTGACGATGTCATCGCCGACCATGACGCAGTGGGCGGGATCGACGTTAAGATCGCGCGCGGCCAGGTGGAAGAAAGCGGCGGCGGGCTTGCCCAGCACGATCGGTGGACGACCGCTGGCGTAGGCCAGCGCGGACGCGATCGGGCCAACGTCCAGCCGCGGGCCGTCGTCGGCGTACCAATAGCGGCTCATGCCCAAGGCGATCAACTGTGCGCCGTTGAGTAGATAGCGCAGGGCGTGATTGAGGTGCGCGTAGGTCCACGCATCGCCCAGATCGCCCAGCACCACGTAATCGGGTTGATGGGTGTCCTCGCGCACGGCGCTGAATTCGCCGCGTGAATCGTCGGTCACGAAGCAGACGCTGCTGGCGTCGTGATCGATCAGGAATTGCGCGGCGGCGACGGCGGGCTGAAAGATTTCGTGAACGTCAACCTCGATGCCAAAGGACTGCAATTTGCGGGCCAGGGCCGCGCGGCCTTTGCTGGTGGTGTTGGTGACGAAACGAAACGGCACGCCGCGCGCCCGCGCTTGCGCGATGATGGTCGGGCCGCCGGGGATCGGTTGGGTGTCGTTGTAGAAGACGCCGTCGAGGTCGAAGAGATAGGCTGAAGGTTGAGTAGTCATGCATGCGATGATACCGCTATCGCGGGAAAGGGGCAACGGATTGGCAACCGCTTCGCGTAAACGGATGCGCCAGTG
>JAGOBP010000031.1 GCA_017999195.1 Thermoflexales bacterium | reverse complement strand
GAATGACCGTCCAGTTGTGCGTGGCATCTTGCCAACGGGTGCGATCGGCGTTGAAGATGAAGGGCATTTCATACAGATCGGTGTAGGGATCGGTGCAATTGTAGACGTTGCCGACGATGATGATCTCCAGCGTACCGTCGCCGTTGACGTCGGCCATCGTCGGCGCACTGTTCGCCATGTTGGGGCGATGTTCCACGCCGCAATCGGCATAGCCGATCAAATCGACGGCGTGATCGACGTGCAGACCCACGCGCGCCCACGGCTTGTTGACGCCGCCGATTTGCCCGTAAATCGAATTCGCGCGCAAGGGCGAGCCGTCGGCGTGATAGCCCACGACGTAATGCGTATCGTTTGGCCCGATGATTTCGCCTTGCCCATCCCGATCGACATCGGCGACCCCGACGTTTTCGTTGTAACAGCCGGCCGCATAGCCGTCAGTACTGTTATCGGTTTGGCGCGGCCAGCCGGGGCGCAGCGCGCCCGTGTGCTCATACACAAACCATTGATTATCGGAGCGCGTGGAGCATACGATGATTTCCAGATCGGCGTTCGCGTCGAGGTCGGCCACGGCCAGGCTGCGGATTTCGTTGCCCGTGCCGGTCGGATTGACCGGCCAGCCGGACAGGATGTGATTGGGCGCATCATACACCGTGATGAGGCCGTTGCCGCTGGCGGTAACGACCTCCAGTGAGCCGTTGTGATCAACATCGGCCACGACGATGCCCGGCCACAGGCGCGAACTGCTCCCCTGAGGGCGATTCCATTCGATGAGGCCGGTGCTGCCATTCACAGCCATCAGCGTGTAGCCGCCCCACAGCACTTCCTGCTGGCCGTCTGAATCCAGATCGGCCACGGCGGGCGAGGCGTACCAGCCGGTCTCGCAATACCAGGCAGGACAGCGCTGCCACTTAAGCGTGAGCGTATACAAGGGCGCGGCGTTGATGACGTGGCTGGTCACACTCAACACCGCCCAGACGATGATGATCACGGGCACGAGCCGCAGAGTTTTCATGGCAGACTCCCAAGGGTGATGTGTCGCGTACAAATTCATTGTAGGGGCGGGTCGCGCGTGATGCAATAGGCTATTGCGCCCACAACCTTGAGCGTCACAACGGTTTTTGCCTCTGGCGTGGCTCTGACCTATAATCGGTGTCAACCGTGATGAAGGGCAAGACTCATGTTGAAGGAGCGCGTATGCCAGACAACCGGAGTGAAATGATCCGCGCCAACCTCATCGAACGCGGACAGACCTTTGTCGCGCTGCGGCCACGCTCGGTTGTGCTGTTGGATGTGGCCGGCCCATTGCTGTTGTTGCCCGTCGCCGGGATCGGCCTGCTCATTTTGCTGTTGGGCATTCCATTGATCGAATCGATCGTGTATCTGGCCTTGAAATGGGGCAATTTCAGGCGCTCGTTCGTCGATGCGTTTATGGCCAATCTCCTCTCGACGCTCGTTGGATTCATCGCGCTGCTGGTCTCGCCCTACATTGGACTGGGCAGTTTGTTCACTGTGCTTAGCGGCTTTCTGGTGGTGGCCTGTGTGTTGTCGATTCTGATCGAGGGCGCGAGTCTGCTGCGCCTGAAGCGACACGCGGCGAGCCGGACGTGGCTGGTGGCGATTGCGGCTAATCTGGTGAGTTATGCGGGCTTGTTTTTACTGAGCACCGCGCGCTGAGTAACCCGCCTGATTTGAATTCATACTGATAAGGGAGTTGTTCATTCACTTGGCGGCGCACCCGTAGTGGAATGAAAATCCAGGTAGCGTAGGGCAAGTTGCCAACTTGCCTTACATTTTAAGAGGAGCGTATGGCAAACAATCGTGGTGAAGTGATCCGCACCAACTTGAGCGAGCGGTGGCACAGCTATGTCGCGCAGCGGCGGCGATCCGTCGTGCTGCTGGACGTGATCGGACCGGCCGTGCTGACCGAAGTGGCCGGTCCGTCGACGATCGTGCTCGTGATCGGGGCGTTCGTGCTGTTTCTGGGCCTTCCGCTGATCGAGGCGCTCGTGTATTTGGCCTTCAAATGGGGCAATTTCAAGCGCTCGTATACAGATGCCTTCGTGGTCAATTTGATCACGACCCTCTTGGGCTTTGCGCTGGGTGTGGTCGCGCCCAACCTGGTGCGCGATAATCCTCTCGGTGCGCCGTCGGTCTTTCTAGTGGCCGCCTTCGCCTTGTCGGTCCTCATCGAAGGGGCCATTCTGGTGCGCTTGAAGCGTCAACCGGCGGGTCGCACCTGGCTGGTGGCGATTGCCTCCAACGTGGTCAGTTACGCACTCCTGCTCATCTTCGTCAACTTGCCATGAAGGCAGCCGTATTAGGTGCGGCGCATGCGGCCTCAGATGGCGCGGCCGGATTGTTGATCGGGCACTTCGCGACGAATACGCCTGCGGCCGAACTGGGCGGGCTGGTGTTGATCTACAACGTCCTGGCGTTTGCGGCCCAACCCCCGATCGGCCTGTGGCTCGATCGCGTGCGCCGTCCGCGCGCGGCGGTCGTGCTGAGTCTGGTGTTGATGGCGCTGGCACTGTTGATGGCGAATCAGCCGCTGCTGGCGGTGATGTTGGCCGGTTGCGCTTCGGCGATTTTTCACGTAAGCGGCGGCACGCTGGCGTTGAGTGCCACACCCGATCGAGCCACGGGGCCGGGCATCTTCGCCGCGCCGGGGGTGATCGGGCTGACGTGCGGCGGCGCGCTGGCCGCCACCGGTCACTTTGTCCCCGCAGTATTTCTGGCGCTGTTGATCGTCAGCGGGCTGGGCGTGGCGGTGATGTCACGCTCAATCTCGAAGGTGCAATCATCGCCTAAAACACCTGGATTTGAAGAACAGGAACTGATCATCGTGGCGGTGTTGGCCGCGATTGCCCTGCGTTCGGCGTTGTGGTCGGCCTTTGAGGCGGTGCTGCGGGGTGACCTGGTGTGGCTGCTGGCGGCGGCTCTGGCCGCAGGCACAGGCAAGATCAGCGGGGGCGTGTTGGCCGATCGGTTGGGGTGGCGACGTTGGACGATCGGTTCATTGGCTGTCGCCGCGCCGTTGATGTTGATCGGACCCACGAACGGCGGGGTGTTTCTCATCGGGCTGGCCTTGCTGCAATCCGCCACGCCCGTCACGCTGGCGGCCGTCGCGCGGATGTTGCCCGCTCGACCGGGCCTGGCTTCTGGCTTGAGTCTGGGGCTGGCGATTGTGGTGGGCGGCTTGTTTGTCCTGAGCGGATTTGGATCAATGATTACTTCGCCGTTGATCATGCTGAGTCTGATGGCGCTCAGCGGCGGACTGCTGGCGTGGGCGCTGCCGCGTCGCAAGGTGGAGGCACCGTGACGGATCCAACTCAACGCTTTTCCAGTCGAGTAAGCAACTACGTGAAGTATCGACCGTCCTATCCGGCGGCGATGGTTGATCTGCTGACGAGTGAGTGCGGCCTGACGCCGGATGCTATTGTGGCCGATGTCGGATCGGGCACGGGCCTGTTGGCGGAACTGTTTTTGAAGGCGGGTCATCACGTATGGGGCATCGAGCCGAATCGCGAGATGCGCGAGGCGGGCGAACAACTGTTGCGCAAGTACGAGCGGTTCGTCAGCATCGATGCTACGGCGGAGGCGACCACGCTGCCCGATCACAGCGTCGACGTCATCACGGCGGGGCAGGCTTTTCACTGGTTCGATCGGACGCGGGTGGGCGCGGAATTTGCCCGCATCCTCAAGCCGCGCGGCTGGATCGTGTTGATCTGGAACGAGCGTCGCACAGATTCCACGCCGTTTCTGCGCGCCTACGAGCAGCTGCTCAACACCTATTCGACCGATTACGCGCAGGTGGATCATCGGTTGGTGGATCGAGACGTGATCGGCGCGGCGTTCCCGTCAGTGGTGTTTCAACGGCGCACCTTCGACAATCAACAGCGTTTCGATCTGGCGGACGTGACCGGGCGGCTGTTGTCGTCGTCATACGCGCCGGAAGCGGGGCATCCCAGGCACGCGCCCATGCTGGCGGCGTTGACCGGCATTTTTGAGCAGTATCAGACCAACGGCGAAATCGTGTTTGAGTACGATACGCGCGTCAACTACGGGCAGTTGTAGTTTCCAAACCACACCACGTCCAACTCATCTCCCACAACCGACGAGCCTGCTGCTCGTCATAGGACTCGTCGCTGGAGCGGCGCTCTTTGCCGTCCACGATGAATTTGCCGCCCATGCCTTCCAAACTGGGATCGGTTGCCGTGAACAGGTACGAGGCCGACGCCTGTTCCAGCGAGCGCGCAAACGGCATGCGCGGTAGGATTTGCTTGTACAGAAAACGGTCGAGGGGTGATGTCCGGCGGTCGCCGATGGCCTGCGGGACAAAGCCTGGGCACACGGCGTTTGACGTCACGCCTGTGCCCGCCAATCGACGCTGCAACTCATAGGCAAACCACATGTTCGCCAGTTTGGAATTGCAATAGAAGAGCGAGGTGTTGTAGAACTTCTCCCCCTTCAGATTGGCGTAATCGAACTTCGCCCCCGGTCCGCCTGCATAACCGGGAATGTGCCGCTGCGACGATACCGTGATCACGCGGGCGGGGGCAGAGCGGGTGAGGTCGTCCAGCAGCAAGTTGGTCAGCAGAAAGTGGCCCAGGTGATTGGTGCCAAAGGTCATCTCAAACCCATCGACGGTGAAGCGGGCTTGTTGGCCGGGAATGGCTCCGCCGGCGTTGTTGATCAAGAGGTGCAGCGGATAGCCCTTCGCCTTGACGGCCGCCGCGCAGGCCCGAACCGACGCGAACGACGCCAGATCGAGTGGAATCGATTCGACGCTGGCGTTCGGTTGGTCCGCCTTAATCCGCGCGATAGCCTGTGCGCTGGTGTGTTGATTGCGCGAGGCGAGGATGACGTGAAAGCCTTTGGCGGCAAGTTTGCGGGCGGTGGCAAAGCCGATGCCGCTATTTCCGCCGGTGATTAGTGCGACACGCGCTTGAACTGCTGACATACCGTAATTCTCCGTTGGTCGTGACTTGATTGAGGCACGGCCTTGGTGGTGCGACATGATGGCCGCCCGCTCGCAAAACTAAACTGGGTCAAGTCCTACGCATCCACGCGCTTGTGAATGTAGCGCGGGCGCGTCATATTCTCCGGCGATAGCACATCGTCCAGTTCGGCCTTGGTAAGGTAGCCTTTTTCCAGCACGATGTCATACACTGATCGACCGGAAGCCATCGCTGCACTGGCGATCTCGGTGGACTTCTCGTACCCCAGCAAGGGATTGAGCGCGGTCACCAGCCCGATGCTGTTCTCCACCATTCGGCGGCAGACCTCGCGATTAGCCGTGATGCCCTTGATGCAATGCTCGGCCAGGGTGCGGCAGGCGCGCCCCAGCATATCCAGCGAGGTGAACAAGTTGTAGGCGATCACCGGCTCCATAACGTTGAGTTCCAGTTGGCCTGCTTCAGCCGCCATGGTCACGGTCAAGTCGTTGCCGATCACTTCAAACGCCACTTGATTGACCACTTCGGGGATGATGGGGTTGACCTTGCCCGGCATGATGGATGAGCCGGGGGCCATCGGCGGCAGATTGATTTCGTTCAGGCCCGCGCGCGGCCCGGACGACAGCAAGCGCAGGTCGTTGCAAATCTTCGATAACTTCACCGCCACGCGCTTCAACACGCCCGAGACTTGAACGTAGGCGCCCGTGTCTTGCGTGGCTTCCACTAGGTTGTGCGACATGATCACCGGCACGCCGCTGAGTTCGCGCAATTTGTGCGTGACCAGCGCGGCATAATCGGGATGCGCGTTCAGTCCCGTACCGATGGCCGTCGCGCCCATGTTGATCTCGCGGATCAACATCTGCGCCTCGCGCACCCGCTCGATGTCTTCGCCCACCATCACCGCCCACGCGCCAAATTCCTGCCCCAGCGTCATCGGCACGGCGTCCTGCAACTGCGTGCGCCCCATCTTGATCACATCGGCAAACTCAATCCCTTTAGCGGCCAGCGCCGCGCGCACCGTTTCCATCTCGCGCATCAGGCCGTCCATCTTCTGGCTCAGCGTCAAGCGCAGTGCGGTGGGATACACATCGTTAGTGGATTGGGACAAGTTGACGTGATTGAGCGGATGCACGATGTCGTAACGGCCTTTGTCAAAGCCCAAGATCTCCAAAGCCCGATTGGCGATCACTTCGTTCGCGTTCATGTTGGTGGACGTGCCCGCGCCGCCCTGAATGACATCCACCACGAACTCGCTGTGATACTGGCCCGCGATGAGATCGTCGCAGGCGCGGGCAATGGCCTCGGCCAGGTGACGAGGCAGCAGACCCAACGCGAAGTTCGTCAGTGCGGCGGCCTTCTTGATATAGGCCAGCGAGTGGATTAGTCGCGGGTAATGGGCAATGGAAATGCCCGTAATATCGAAGTTTTCCAGCGCCCGCAGCGTCTGGATGCCGTAGTAGCGCTCGGCGGGCACTTCGCGTTCGCCCAACAAATCGTGTTCAAGGCGGGTTGGCTTCATCGTTTCACCTCTGTGTTAGCGTGTTGCTGCCGGATGTGGTTGCGGACAGGCCGCGTGACGCGGCAGAGGCAAGTATAACACGCGGGCCTGGTTGAACGCTCGCTGTGTGATCACCGACGGACTTAATTCCAAGGACTTCACCTTATTGTCACTATGACAAATACATTAAAAACAAATTTAAGCACAAATACGGCGAATTGGTTTATAAAATGAAACATATTCGTGGTAATATAAGTCTCTCCAATATCGATCACCACACTGTGTAGCGGCGTGCGCACGTGCTCAACTCTGAGGGCCGGTCCGTGATCCAATCGGGTGCGTTGACGGCCGGTGACCTTGACGTCGGTCAACAGCGAGGCTCATATGATGATCAAACTCCTGCGAGACTTTCGGGTTGGGCCGCAAGCGGTCAGTCTGCCCACTTGCCGGACAGTGGCCGAGGCTGAAGAGGCGGTGTCCGACGGCACGGTGACGGTGCGCCTGGATGAACTTCAAACCTTTATCAGTGTGCGGCGAACGCAATGGCTTGGTTCGTCCCGCGCCGATGCGATCGAGTTTACAGGCTATTTCGGGCTGTACCGGACCGATTGGCATTGCCGGATCGAATTGGATCGATCAACTTTGCACGGCTGGCTGCATCTGCTTTAAGTGCGTTCACAAAAGTCCTGCGGAGCCGCAATCGCGCAACTGTCCTGTCCGAAAGTCTTCACCAAGCGTGCCCCGCTTGGTGGACCCCGCTACCGGCTTCGCGCCTAAAGCGCGCGGGGCTGACCTGCAACCAATGCGCTCCAGCCGTCGAGGTTGATAACGGCTGGAGCGCAGTTTTAAGCCGAAGCGCTAACGACTTGCGGTTGCGCCGATCAGTGATGCCACGCCAGTGACACCCCCGGCGTGCCACTCCGATTGATCAGCGGCAGATACACCTTGAACTTGGGCTGCGCGACCCAGTTGTTGATGACCAGCGGCAGATACACCTTGAACTCGCGCACTGACAAAGCCACTTCCAACGTCTGCTGACGCCCACCGCCCTGCGCATCGAGGCTGAAGGTGTAGAGTCCGCGCGGCGTGTCGGCCGCCGTCACCACCACCAGATAAGCCGTGCCGCCCGGCATCACCACCAGCGTGTTGCTAAGCGCCCCCGTCGAAGCGTAAGCGCGCAGGCCCAACGCGCCCGGCGCAGGCATCGCGCTCGCATCCACCGTCAACGTGATGGGCGTCGTCCAACCATCCAGCGCTTGCACGTTCAGCGCAAACACCGTCGTCATGGGTTTGCCCGCGGCTACCGTCAGGTTCGACGGCGTGGCTGTGACCGTGAAGCGCGGCTTCGAGACGGTCAGCGTGATCGTCGTCGTCGCTGTCACCAGACCGTCGTCGCCGCGCAGTTCGATCGGGTAGATGCCGCTCGCCAGCAAGTCCGTATCCGTGATGATGAGGGTCGTGCTCTCACCCGGATTGATCGAACTTTGATCTAATGACCAGAACAGGCCAACCGGCGCGTTCTTCACGCTCAACCCGATTGGCTTGGTGGCGCCATTCAGGCCCGCACTGGACACCGTCACTTCACGCGCTTCCGCAATGCCCAGCACAACGGCTTGCGAATCGACCTCGAGCGTAAAGGCGGGCACACTCACCGCCACGCTGAGATTGAAGGTGCGCGTGAGGCCGCTGCCCGTGGCGATGATGGGCACCACGTAATTGCCCGGCGGAACGAGTTCGGTAACCGAGATCACGATTGATTCGCTGACGCCCGCCAGGGTGGGCGTGATGTAGTCAACGGCGAACAGCGCGTTGAGGCCGTTGACGCTGGACGTACACGGTGTACCGCTCAGCCGCACACAGCCGGTCTGGAAACTGACCACGCCCGGATACGGCGCGTGATCGGTCTTGATCAGCAGTGCCGTGTTCTGGCTCTGGCCCGCGATCACGTTGATCGGGCCGCTGGGGCCGCCGAGATCAATCGAGGCGTTGGCGGGCACGCCAATGACGGTTTGCGCGGTGGACACATGACCTGTCTCGTTATCGATGGCTTGCACCGTCAACGAGTAAGGCTTATCCGGCTCAAGCGCGGTGACCAGCGCCGAAGTGAGGTTGCCCACCGAGATCACTTGCGTCGTGGTCAGCGCGGATACTTTCAATACGTAGACATCCGTATCGGGGTTGCTGTGCGGCGACCACTGCACGTTTAGTTCTCGGAAGCCCGGCGTCACCGTCATCACGGTCGTCCACGTCAACGGCCACGTTGCGACATGATTGACGACGACGGTCTGCGGCGCGTACTGCCGCACCGGCGTGTTGCGCCCGTCGTTCGCCTCGAACCAGATGCGATACGTGCCGCTGGAGAGTTGATTGAGATTGACGGTGTACGTTTGCAGTGTGTTGTTGATCCAGCTGGGATCAGGCGACGTGAGATTCGCGACCAACGCGCGACCCGAGAAGGTGACGTCGTCGGTGATGGGGTTGGCGTAAATCCCGATCGGTGTGCCCAACTCGTCGGACGACAAGCGCCAACTCAGCGCCAGCGACGTGGTGCCACTGATGACGGCCGACAGATCACTCAAGGCCGGGGCGGGATTGCTGCCCAAGGCGGTGAGCAAGTAGCGATCGGTGGTGGTGAAGTTGCCGTTCAACTTCAACTCCCACGTGCCGGTCTGTGCCTGATCGACCACGTATTGCGTTTGAATATCGGGCCGCGTAGCGAGGTCAACCACGGGCACCAGTTGCAACGCGGGCGAGCCGCCGTTGACGCCCATCAAGAACCACGTGTATACATAGCCGTCGAGCATGGTTACATTGGGCACGGTGAGCAGCACGCTCTGCGTGGCGTGATCGCGCACCTCGATCGTGACCGTGCCGCCGTTGATCGCAACGTAGTTACCCACGTTCTTGAAGGCCACAGTATTGAACTGAGCAGTACCTTGCACGAAGACATCGACCGCGCCGACATTGGGCGCAGCGTTGACGAAGCGCACGCGCGCCTGGCCCCACGCGGGCAAGCGATTGTCGTCGATGAGCAGCAGCGTTTGCGTCTGCGTCATGGTGCCCAGCGCGACCAGCGTGTGATCGGCTTCGCCTTGCAAAGGAATTGATCCAGTGGTCAACAACGTGTGAGTTGCATCAGCCATGGTCACCTGGAAGTCGATCGAGTCAGCGGCGTAACCGTTATACGCCGAAGCGGCGCTGTATGGCAGATTGGCGAAGAGCGTGACGCCCTGTGTCCACAAGTCGATGGCTTGATCGGCGGCGAGAGCGTTGACCAGCCGCAAGTGCGACAGCGGCAGCGTGTCAGCCTTCACCATCAACTGCGCGGACGCTGCGTTCCCCAAGACGATGAGGCTGTACGTGCCGCGCCCCGTCAACGTGATGTTGGGTAACTGCGCCAACAACTGCGTCGTGCCCGCCGCGTAAACTTCAAACGTGACCGGCTGGCTCGCGTCGAGGTTGAAGCCGTCGCTGACCGTCCCCGGCGCGACATCGCCGAACAGCACGCGACCGTCATCGGCCAGCACCACATCGATGTGGGCCGCATCGGCTAAGGCGTGCGCAAAGCGGATGGTCGCCTGACCAGAAGCGGGGGCCACGCCCTGCGCCACATCGAGTGTGACGGTCTGGCTTACGTCGCCCGCCGCGATCAAGCGATGCACGACATTGCCCGTCAGCGTGATCGGGGTGGACGACACGATCGGGCCGGGTTGATTGGCCGGGACGAGGTCGAGCGTGTGCACGCCCGCATCGATCACGCGCTCAGTCGATTCCGCGCCGTAACTCACCGTGTCGAACACCTTCACGCCGTCGATCAGCACGTCGAGCGCGCCCAGGTCCGATCGGGCGTGAGTGAACCGCACGAGCGCCGTTTGATTCGCTTTGGTTACGGTCTCGGGCGAAGCGCACATTGGCGCATTCGTCGTCGTCGAAGAGACATCGCGCGTGTAGGTCAGCACTTCGGTGTACTGCACACCGGCAGGCAAGTTGTTCGGGGTGATCTCGGTGCCCAGCGGCGTCATCAGCGTCAACGTCGGCACGCTTTGACTGCGCTGCAGGGCGAAGATCACATCGGTGGTGGCGGTGATGGGCTGCGGCACCCGGATGCTGTCACCCACGAAGCGAATGCCGTTGAACTCAGCCGTCGCATTCGGCGCCAGTCCGGTGAGGCGCGCGGCCTGCCACTGGGCGATGGCGGTACTCACTTGAGTTGGCGTGACGAGTTGGTAACTATCCACGTTGCCAACCGTCAGGTTGCCCTGAGTATCGACGAAGAAGCCGGCGTTGTAACCCAGCAGCGACACCGTGCCCTTCACACCCCAGCGATCGCCCGTAAACTCGCCGAAGGCCGTACTGGCGTTGAAGAGGTAGTCGGCCGACGGAATGGTGAGGCTTTCCGTCCAGCAGATCTGGCAGTTGCCGCACCAGTAGTAGGGGACACCCAGCCAGCCTTCGCGCCAGCCGCATTCGCAGCACGGATAAGGCAGCGAGGCGCCGTTGAAGATCGCGCCTTTGGCCAGGCCCACTTGCATGTTGCCGCTGCCGTTCATATGGAAGTTGCCGGCGTCGCTCCACGCGTTGAAGGCAATGTCGCCCTTCACCACGATCATATTGACCCATAACGTGGCGCTGAAACTATGATCGGTCATGTGCGCCGATGCGCCGCCCACCTGGAAGACGAAGACGCGCACCGCGCCGTTCAACAACAGATCAAACGGACTGGTCTTAAGGGTCGCAGTCGCATCGGCGCTGAGCACCGTGAAGCCCGCGATCTTCTTGCCCGCTGCAATCTGGATGCCTACGTCAACTTGCGTCGAGGTCGGGCCGAGCGTGACTGCGCCCTGAATGCCCGTGATGAAGAAGCCCGTCGTCCCGATGGCGATCTGACATTGCAGATTGAAGGAGGCATTCTTCAACGCAACGCCATTGGTTTCATCAGGCCGCAGCGCCAATTGAGTTTGGCCCTGCGCATCGGTCCAGATGGTCGCGCCCACGCCCACGCCCTCGCAGCCCGCCGCGCCGCCCACACCGGGGAAGGTGGCAAAGCCGGTCGCGCTGATTTCATAGCCGCTGGTGATGGGCTTCAACGCGCCGCTCAACGCGAGGCCGAAGCCGCCCGCCTTGATGGGCGGCAGCGTGAAGGCCCCGCCGCCGATGCTGACACTGCCCGGATTGCCCGGCCGGATGACGACGTTGTACACGGACGCCGACGCGCCGCCAAAGCCGCTTGGGGTGGTGAAGCCCGCCGCACCGGCCCGCAGGGCGCCATCCGGATCGATCGAGATGTTGCTGACGTTCAGGCCCATGCCCGCAATCGTCAACGTGAAGGCATCGATCTGACCGCTCATGTTGCCCGCATCATCCATACGCACACGACCGCTGGCCGAAGAGTTGGAGCCGGGAATCTTGATGGCGACCGTGCCCGAGAGATTCAGCCGATACGACACGCCGCCATTGGTCAGTTCCAGTCCGGCTTGTGCCCCGGTAACGCTGAAGCCCGACGCCCCGCCGATCTTGAAGTCGGGGATGGGGAAGGTGAGTGAACCGCCGCCGATGCTGAGGCCGTTGGCATTGATGACGACGTTGTTGACGCCGCCCGACGCGCCGCCCAACTTCGCGGGCAGGCTCATCGTGCCGCTCACCACCGATAGGCCCGTGTTATTCATCGTAACGTTGCTTAGGTTCAACGTCGCGCCGCCGAAGGTCAGCGCCATCGCCGAGACCGAGGCCGTGAATTGCCCGCTGGAATTGATCGTGCCACCGATGCCGATGTTCTGGCTGTTGCTGGGCAAGCGCAGTTGCAGTGTGCCGCTGATGCCGAAGGTATAACCACTGGGAATCGATCCCAGCGTGGCCGTCGGCGCAGCAATCTTGACCTTGCTGCCGTCGCCGATGTTGATGTCGGCCAGCGTCAGTTGACCGCCGCCCAGGTGCAAACCTGTTCCATCGATGCTGACGCCGTTGATGGTCACGATCGCACTGCCCAAACTCGCGGGCATCTTCAACGAGGCCGCGCCGACGGTGAGGCCGCTGTTCAGCACGCCCACATTCGTCATGGTCAGCGTGCCACCGGCCACCGTCAGCTTGATCAGGTCCACCGTGCCGCTGATCTGGCCGTCATCACGAATCGAGAAGGCCAGCGTCGAAGTGACCACATTCCCCGGCAAATTAAGGCTCAATTTGCCGCCGAAAGCGAAACTGTATTTGTTGTTGACTTGCGTCAACTGCGCGTTGGCATTGATGATCTTGACCTTGCTGCCATCGCCCCACTTGATGTCCGGCAGTGTGATACCGGCCGCGCCCAGACTCAAACTGCCCGGCTGGCCCGGATGCACCACCACATTGCTCACGCTGGCCGAGCCGCCGCCGAAGCCGCCCGGCAGCGCCAGCGTCGCCGACGCGATGGCGAATGAGCCATCGGCATTGAGGGTGATGTTGTTGACGCTCAAGTTCAGCCCGGCCACCGTCAGCGTAAAGGCATTCACACTGCCGCCGATGTTGCCCGCATTGTCCACCCGCACCAGACCCTGCGCCGATGCACTCGTGCCGGGCAGCGTAATGGCAATCGTGCCGCTGAGCGTCATTTGATACGACATCGCGCCGTTGGTGTTGACCAGGTTCAGACTCGCCAACGCATTGCTCACGCCGAAGCCCGACGTGCCGCCAATCTTGAAATTGGGGATGGGGAAGTTGACCGCGCCGCCGCCGATACTGAGACCGTTCGCGTCGATGCGAATATCGGCGACCCGGCCGGAGACACTACCTAACTTCGCAGGCAGGGCCAACGTGCCGCTCACCACCGATAGGCCCGTGTTGTCCATCGTGAGGCGGTTCAACTGCAAGGTCGCTTTCGCCAGCGTCAGGCTGATCGATGAAATCGTCGCCGTGAATTGTCCGCTCGTGTTCACGGTGCCGCTGATCACGATGTCCTGACTGTTGTCGGGCAGGCGCAATTGCAGCGTGCCGTTGATGCCAAACGTGTAGCCCGCCACCGTGTTGCTCAGCGTCGCCGTGGGATTGGCGATCTTGACCTTGCTGCCGTCGCCGATGTTGATGTCGGCCACAGAGAACGTACCCGCGCTGACGCTGAGGCCGTTCGCGTCGATGGTCACATCGTTGACGGTGGCCAGTCCGCCGCCCAGGCTGGACGGCAGTTTCAACTGCGCCACATCGACGCGCAGGCCGTTGTTAGTCACGGCGATGTTCGTCATGGTCAGCGTGCCACCGGCCATCGACAGGTTAAGCATATTCACCGTGCCCGTCAGTTGGCCGCCGTTCGTGACGGTGAAGCCCAGCGTCGAACTGATGTTGTTGTTCGGCAGGGTCAGGCTCAACGTGCCGTGCGCGCTGAATTGATACTGATTATTCAGGATGACCAATTGCGCGCTCGGCTTGGCAATCTTGACCTTGCTGCCATCACCCCACTTGATGTCGGGCAAAGCCAATGTGCCTTCGGCCAGTGTCAAACCCGATTGATCGATCGTCAACCCGCCGATTGTTGCCACCGTGCTACCCAGGCTCGCCGGGAGTTGCAGCACCGCCGCATTCACGCTCAAGCCCGCGTTACTAACAATGACATCCGTCATCACCAGTGTCGAACCCGCCATCGTTAGATGCAGCGAACTCAACGTGCCCGTCATTTGGCCGTTCACCATCGCAAAGCCCAACGTCGTCGTCAGTGCATTGCTCGGCAGGTTGAGGTTCAACGTGCCCGTCACGGCAAACTGATACTCATCGTTGCCGATACTCAACTGCGCCAACGCCTGCGTGATCGAAATCTTCTTTCCGTCACCGATCTTGATCTCCGGCAGACTGAATGTGCCATTGCCTAAAGTCAACCCATCTGCGCCGATGTTCACATCATTGAGCATAGTCACGGCGTTACCCAAACTCGCGGGCAATTGCAGCGTCGCAGTCGCCACGGCGAAGCCCGCATTGCTGATCAAGGAATTGGTCATACCCAGCGTCGCGCCCGCGATTTGCAGATTCAGCGCACTCAATGTGCCCGTCATCTGCCCGGCGTGCAGGCTGAAGCCGAGGTCGGGATGCAGTTGATTGCCCGGCAGATTCAGATT
>JAGOBP010000486.1 GCA_017999195.1 Thermoflexales bacterium | reverse complement strand
GGCTTCGTCGTAGTCGCTCAAGCCGTCTTCGTCGGCATCGTACAAGGTGGGATCACTGCCGCGTTGAATTTCAAAGGGATCGCTCAAGCCGTCGCGATCGCTGTCCCATTTGCTGTCGTTGGGATCATTGCCACCGTCGACCGGATTGATCAAGCCGTCGCCGTCGAAGTCGATCATGCGCGGGAAGGTCAACGTGTGATCTTTGCCCTGGCCCCACGCCAATGAATAGCCACCGTCTTTGTGACAGGCGTGCTTGAGGTCGCCGCTTTCACACGCATAAAAGTCGTCCAGCGTGGTGGGCAATACGTCCCACTGCACCGTCTTGCCCAGATCGGTAAATTTGCTTTCGCCGTCGTTGTCGTCGGTGCGGATGTAACAGACCGGAATGAGCGGCACACCCAGCGGCGGAACCGGAATCACCCAGCATTCCTGCGTCGGCACGGCATACGCTTCGGTCAGATACAACTTGGCCGGCCGGTTGATGCCGGTCTCGCCCAGCACATCATTGGCCGCCAGCGGAACGCTGATGACGAGTGCATCTTCGCCGTCAAAATAGCCGTCTTTGCGCTGCCAGTCGTCTTCCATCTGATTGCGCTCGACGCCGTCGATGCCGGTCTTGTCGGCTTGCAGTGCATGGCGGAAGGTGGCCGAGTCCAGATTGCTGTACGAGAATTGCCAGAAATAGATGGCGGCCTTCCAATCGATGGGCACATCGGCCAGCGTCAACGCCGTCTCGACACTCAGTTGATAGTTAACGGTGTTGTTGACCACAAAGCCCTGCGCCGGATCGACCAGCGTGGGCGTAAAGTTCGACAGGCGCGTACGATCGGCGTCGTCCATGTTGCCCACCAGCGAATTCTGACTATAAATGGCCCAGGCAATACCCTCGGCCACCAGGCCGGAGATGCCCTTGCAGAACCATTGCCCCACGCTGTCATTGGAGGCCGCATCGTCGGCCACGGCATCGATCAGGCCGCAGATACCGGCGATGACGGCGTCGATCAGCGCGATGACGGCGGCGATGATCTGCCCCACGATCGGGATCGACGCGATCGCGAACATGATCACGGCCGCAACGATAGTGGCGATCGTGCCCGCTAAAGCGGCGTTAAATTGCAGACTCCAGAACGAGCCAAACGCACCCGACGCCCACTGCGCTATGAACGCGCCCGCGCTCACCCCGATGCTGATGACCAGCCCCACCAGACCCGCTTTGGAGGCTGCTTTTTGCGTGTTGGCGGTAGCCGCTTTGATCTTGTTGAAGATACCGGTGATACCCTGAGTGACCTCTTTGAACTTGTTGACACTTTCCATGAGATCCTTCGCCGCCGATAGGACCTCCAGGCCCTCCGTAATCCTATCGATCACCGTCCCGGCGGTGCCGCCCGCGACGGCGCTACTCAGCGACAGGCCCAGCGCGGCTGCGCCCAAAGCCGAACCAGCCGGGTCGGCCAGCGTCGTCGCTTTCTGCCGCCAGGTGCTGCTGGCAAAATCCGACAACTTGCCTTTGATGAGGCCGCCCACCACGCCCAACTTGCCCCGGGCGGTGGTGGGAATGGGGAAGGGCTTGCCGCTGGCATCTTCGCCCAATTGCAGAATGCTGAAGTAATCCTCAGCCACCGCGCCCGCGGCATAGTCCAGCACGCCGCCCACTTGATCGACGACGACTTGGCCTACGCTCGCATCACTATCGGCCTCGCCGCGGTCTTCCAGCACCAAATTGCCCGACTGGACGACGCGGCTGACGCCGAAGATCATGGTCATGTAGTACGCGCTCGCCGAGAGCGCCGCCCCGTCCAGCGCATCCGCCGACTCGGCGGCATAGCGCGGGCGCAGCGTATCTTTGATCTGCTGGCCCAGAGCGTCGTAGTATTCGGCCACCGGATATGCTTCCCACGCGCCGCCGCGATAGCGATACGGCGCCCAGTTGGTGCTGACCAGCGTATCAACAGAAACCTTGTCGGCGGCCATATTGACCGTGGCCTGATTGCCCGACACGACGATGACGCCGTCCGCCATGTCCAGGCTGGCGGTGCGATAACGTTCTTCGCGCGCAAACAACAATGTCGGCGCGGCGGTGCGCGGTTGCCCGCCGTTGGTGAAGTAGTCGCGCAAAATCTGCGGCGTCAACTCCGTGGGGACTTTGATCAGTCCGTCTTGTGTAGCATAGGCATACGTCAAGACCTTGATCGCGCCGCTGGGGATATTCCAACGATTTTTCAAAGCCGTCGCATCATTGTTGACGTTGTCGAAGCGCGCCTTGAAATCGGCCAGCGTCAGATCACGCTGCCCGTTGCGATCGGAATCGCGGCCGCTGGCCCACGCGGCCTGCAAGCCGCGCGAGACTTGCCACAAGCGATCATCGGCGGTGAGGGCGGTATCTTGCGTTGGATTTTCAAAGGCCACGGCCATCTCCAGGCCGCGATCTTCACGCACCGTCAAGCCCGTCAACGTCCACTGATCGGGATAGACTTGCACTGTATTGGTGCGGCCGCTGTCGTCCAGCATTTGCAACAGCCACACCACGCGCACTTCATTCGCATTACCCCAGGCCGCGGGATTATTCGGCCAATACAACATGCGCGCCGCAAAAGCCGCCTTGCCGCCGCCCGTCTCGTCTTGCACGATGTTCAGCGGCACGTAGGCCACCAGGTTGCCGCCCGTGTCGGCGTCACGCACCGCGATGCCGTAGTTGCGCAGTTGGTCCACATCGATCATCTTGTCGCTGTACGGGCCGTTGGGCAGATCGCCCAGATCGGCGCAGACTTCATGCCCGTTCGCCGACAAAGTGATCGCGTGTTGGCCGTCGATCACTTTCAACAGCGCCTGATTGTTCAGTGTGCGCTGCTCGCCCGTATTCACCGTCGAAAACGTCTGAATCAACGTGGCGTTGGTAAAGTCCTGGCAAGCGCCGCTGTACAGTCGAACGGCCGCTACACTGTTCGTATCTTGGAACTGAAAACCGATTTGAGTGTTCGCGCCTTGTTGCGCAAAATTCAACGTGGCACTGATCCAGCGCGCACCGTCGTTACCCGTGATGTGTACGCTCGTGCGCGGCGTGGTCACTGGTAGCGGAATGGTGTTGCCCGTCAACTTGATTTCCAGCATGGGCAGTAAGCGCATGTCGCCGTTCCGGCTGGCATCGCCGCTGGGCGGCTGCGGCGACATGACGTCGGCAAAGGTTGTGTTGCTCGCGCGTTGAATCTGGCCTTTGTCGTCGCCACCGGGCCAATCGAGCACGTTAAGAGCGTACGCTAAATGATCGGCATTGGTGGGCCGCAGTTGAAAATCAACCAGCACCGGATAGCCCTGATTGGCCGCATTTTTCTGCACGTTGTCGATGATGAGGCGGAAGGGATTATCAGCGCTGAACGGCTGACCGCTGCCCAACACCTTGCCGGGCGACAGATCAACCCGATCGGACACGGCATCCCCGTCGTCGTCGCGGTCGAACAGATCGGGCGTGCCGTCGTGATCGGTGTCCAGGTCGCAGGGTTGATTGGACGGCAGCGTGGCGGGCAGTGTGCCCCAGCATTCCTGGCTGTCTAACTGGCCGTCATTGTTGGTGTCCACCTGATTGGGATCGCTGTACCAGGTTTGGCCGCCCAACGAGAAGCCCTTCACTTCGCGATCGTCGCGCAGCCAGTCGCCGTCGGTGTCCAGGCTGTTGGGATCCGTGCCGAGGCGCGTTTCTTGCAAATAGGTCAGCCCGTCACCATCTGCATCTGAATTAGGATCAGGGGTGGCGGCCAGAGGCGCAACCGATTGACCCACCGTGCCCAACGGTTGCTGATTCGCGGCGGCCAATGGGTCTTGCTGCGGATTCCAATCGGACGAGAGTAAATTTTCGCGCAACGTGGCGAGTTGATCTTGCGTGGTTTGCCCGGCGG
>JAGOBP010000485.1 GCA_017999195.1 Thermoflexales bacterium | reverse complement strand
ACTGAAGACTTACGCTCTGATTTAGATATTCTTGTTTTAGGCGACGAAGCGCAATATCGACAAGAATTGGATCAACGCTTGGCGGCGGGTCAAGCCGTGTATCTAGCGCGTTTCCTGCCGAATCTGCCTTATCGAATGCGATCACTTGGCCCGCTGGTCGAAGTAGGCACTGAACCGTTACAAACTGCGCCCGTGACTGAGCACGCATTCAACACCGATTTCGATCAGCGCATCAAACTTATCGGAGTGAGCGGGCAATCAACGCGTATCACGTTGCTTTGGCAAGCGACTACCGCCGAACGCGCGAATTATCACGTGCGCTTGCGCTTGGTCGATGCTATGGGTCAAATTTGGTGGGAGGATCAGGGCGCGCATCCGGTGGGCGGCTATTATCCAACGGGCGCATGGACGCAAGGCGAAGTCGTGCCGGACTATCACGCCATTGACGTTGAACCTTTTGTGCCCGCCGGTCAGTATGATCTGGAAGTCGGCTTATTCGAGCCGTTTCGCGAGGATGCTTTGAAGGTCAATGGCGCGGACTGGTTGAAGGTGTCGCAAATTCAAGTGTCGCCGCAGGTTATCAAGCCGTTGGCGCGCGAAGTCCGCATCGTTAGCCGCGAGCGGGTGATCGCGTCGTTAGGTGATTTGGGCGATGTGCCGCCCGCCAGTGAAGTGGCGCTGCGCCTCACCGCCGACGGGCCGGATTCTAATGCCGTTCTAGCGATTGGGGCGGATAATGAAACTCCGGTGCTATCGACGACGCAGGTGGTGCGCAATGGCGAATCGCGGCTGATGTTTCGCGCGCCGGATGCGAACGGCACCTATGCGCTGCGTCTGAAATTCGATGCGCCGGCGCGCTGTCGCTGGCTCGCGCCGCTAACGACTGACTGTCCAATCGGGACGCTGAAGGTCGCGGGCGAAGCCATCGGCAACGCGATCAACTTTGATAATCAAGTTTTGTTGACGACGAGCAAAGTTGATCGAGATTCGATGCAACCGGGCGAAACGATCAAGATCGATCTGACGTGGCGCGGCCTGAAAACGTGGAGTGATGATTACACGGCCTTTGTCCATCTGGTTGGGCCGGACGGTAAAGTCCATGGGCAAGTCGATCAGTGGCCGGTGCAAGGCACGCTGCCCACGTCGAGTTGGAGTGCAGGGCAGGTGGTGAATGATCCGTATGCCGTGATGCTGCCGCCCGATGCACCGCGCGGCACGTATCAAGTTGAAGTGGGTTGGTATCTGCTGGCGACGCTGCGCCGTTTGAGCGTGCTGGATGCGGCCGGGCGTCCCAGTGATGATAAAGTAATCATCGGGGAGTTTAACGTGCCATAGAATCTAGCGATTTCAATCGCCAGCCACGACACCGTGCAAAACTTTGACGGACATCTGCATGTGTGCCATAAGTAGCACTCGCCCCATCAATCAGGTATAATCTTGCGGATTGTAACGAATTTTAGCGAAAGACGACTAATCTGACATATGGAAACTTCGATTCTAAGGACAACGGACTTATTTGACGCGCTCAAGCCCGAGTGGAATGCCTTGCTGCACAACAGCACGGCCGATACGCCATTCCTGACGCACGAGTGGCAGTGTACGTGGTGGGCCTGTTTGTGTGAGGGCGAATTGTTTGTGATTACCGTTCGAGACAGCGGCGCATTGGTGGGAATTGCGCCGCTGTTTATTTTGTCGCAGCCAGACTCGGCCGGTAACGTCCGCCGCTTGCTGCGCCTTATCGGCAGCGTCGATGCGTCGGACTATCTCGATCTGATTGCCGTGCGCGGGCGCGAACGCGAAATCTTCGACGCGATGCTCGATGCCCTGGCACAATCCAATGAGTGGGACAGCCTTGATCTGTACAACGTCCCGGCGGCCTCGACTACTCGATTGATCCTGCCCGACCTCGCGGTCGAGCGGAGTTGGTCGTTCACCGAGGAAACGCAAGTGGTGTGCCCCATCATTACGCTGCCCGCCACATTTGAAGACTATATCCAAAGCCTTGACAAGAAAGAGCGCCACGAAATGCGGCGCAAACTCCGGCGTGGCGAAGGCACCGAAGGGCTGACGTGGTACGCCATCACCGGCGACGATCAGTCGCACAATCTCGACATCGAGGCCGAAGCCTTCATCGATTTGATGATGAAGAGTCGCAGCGACAAATCGGATTTCATGACCGATCGCATGCGGCGCTTCTTCCATCAAATGATCCAGGCCACGCACGACGGCGGCTTCTTGCATCTCTCGTTTCTGGAAGTACAGGGCGTGAAGGCCGCGACGTATCTCAGTTTTGATTACGGTCAAAAACGATTGGTGTTTAACTCGGGTTTGGAAACGACCGGCTTTCAATCCTTGAGTGCGGGCATTGTGTTGGTCGCGCGGATGATCGAAGATGCGGTCGGGCGCGGCTACACCGAATTCGATTTTCTGCGTGGTGACGAACAGTATAAATATCGATTGGGCGCGAAAGATACCTGGATTTATCATCTAGCGGTGGAACGCTAAAAGGTCAAACAGAGAATGGCTCCGATTAAACGTATCGCGATGTTGAGTGTGCATACCTGTCCGTTGGCGATGTTGGGCGGCAAAGAAACTGGCGGGATGAACGTTTATGTGCGCGATCTGGCGCTGGAATTTTCCCGGCGCGGCATCGCCGTCGATGTGTTTACCCGCTCGCAAAACGCGCATTTGCCGCATGTGATGCATCAACTGGGTTCATACGGGCGCGTCATCCACATCCCGACCGGCCCCGAAGAACCCTACGATAAGAACAAAGTCTTTGACTACTTGCCGGAATTTGTCGAAGGCGTCAAGCGCTTTGCCAGGAATGAAGGCATTGAGTACGACGTGATTCACAGCCATTACTGGCTGTCCGGCTGGGCGGCGCGCGAACTGCGCAAAGAGTGGAACATTCCCATCGTGCAGATGTTTCACACGCTGGGCAAGATGAAAGATGCCGTAGCGCAGCGACCGGGCGAGCGGGAAACCGCGCGCCGCATCGAAATCGAAACCGAGATCGTGCAGTTTGCCGACCGGTTGGTGGCGGCCACCCCGACCGAGCGCGAACAGTTGATCAAACTTTACGGCGCTGATCCGACTCATATTTCCATCGTGCCGCCGGGTGTGGACATCAGTCACTTCCATCCCATGCCGCAGCGGCAGGCGCGTCAGCAAATCGGCGTGGGCGATCACGAATGGATGATCTTGTTTGTGGGCCGCATCGAGCCGTTGAAGGGCGTCGATACGTTGATTCGCGCGATGGCGTTGTTGGCGCACGAATGTCCCACGTGGGTCAGCCGCTTGTCGCTGGCGATCATTGGCGGCGACCCCAGCACCAACGAGAACGCCGAGATGGAACGCCTGAAGGCCATGCACGCCGAGTTGAACCTGGGCGATCTGGTGGTGTTTCTGGGCGCGAAAGATCAGAACAAATTGCAGTATTACTACAATGCCGCCGAAGCGCTGGTCATGCCGTCACACTATGAATCGTTTGGCATGGTGGCGCTGGAAGCCATGGCTTGCGGCACGCCCGTCATCGCGTCGGATGTGGGCGGCCTGAGCCACCTGGTGCGCGACGGCGAGACGGGCTTCCACATCCCCAGCGGCGATCACCTCGCGCTCGCTTCAACTTTGGCGCGCTTGCTGCAAGATGACGCCCTGCGCTGCAAATTGGGCGAGCAAGCCACGTATTGGGCGCAGAATTATAGTTGGGCCAAGATCGGCGATCGGGTGTTGGACGTATACCGCCGGGCGTGGCAACAGCAAATCGTGCCGGCGGGTGGTCTACTGACATCGTTTGCGGTATGATTAAACCCGATCACGAGTGACAATACTCATCCTGTAGATTAGCCAAATTGCACTTGGGCAGATGTCTGGAACAGTGTATGCTTAAGCC
>JAGOBP010000484.1 GCA_017999195.1 Thermoflexales bacterium | reverse complement strand
TCACCCCCGCGCTATGCGCGCGCCCTCTCCCTTTAGGAGAGGTGGAGATCGTATGGACGCACATATTCAAGTCAAAGAACTCAACGTGGAATACGGCGGGCATCCCGCACTGAAGAATGTCTCGGTGGACATTCCCAAGGGGCAGATCACGGCCATCATGGGACCGTCGGGCTGCGGCAAGACGACGCTGCTGAAGAGCATGAATCGCTTGCTAGAAGTGCATGATGGCGCACGCATTACCGGTCAGGTGTTGATCGATGACGTGGACATTTATGATCCCGCCGTCGATGTGACGGACATTCGCAAGAAGACGGGCCTGTTGGCGCAGAGACCGTATCCGCTGCCGATGTCGATCTATGACAATGTGGCGTATGGCATGAAGATTCACGGCCTGAAAAAAGGGAAAGACCTCGACGGGGCCGTGCGGCATTATCTGGAGATGGCGGGGTTGTGGGAAGAAGTGAAAGACCGCTTGAAGTCCCCCGCCACCCGATTGTCGATCGGGCAACAACAACGGTTGTGTCTGGCGCGCGGCCTCGCCGTGGAGCCGGAGATTCTGCTGGGCGACGAGCCAACTTCGGCGCTCGATCCGATCTCGGCGCAGCACATCGAAGGACGTTTGCTTGAGTTGAAGCAGCAGTACACCATCGTGCTGGTGACACACACGCTGCGACAAGCCAAACGCTTAGCTGACTACGTGATCTTCATGTATCTGGGTGAAGTGGTGGAGCAAGGCCCGGCGCACGAGGTCTTCTCAAACCCGCAACAGTCGCGCACGAAGCAATTTATCGACGGAGCGATTGGGTAGCCGCAATGACAAATGACCTGGGCTGATTGCCCATTCTCGATTTGGATGAGAGAATGAGGGACGGCGAGACAGAGACGAGGGACAACCCTCCCTCTCTCCATCGCTCTGTCCCTCATTCTGTTTGAGAGGCCACCATGGAAACCATTGAATCCCAAATCGATGTGAATGATCCGCAGTTCAAAGAGAATGCCGCCTATCATCGCTTGCTGGCAGAAGAACTGCGTGAGCGCTTGAAGGTGACGCGGCAGGGCGGCGGGCCGAAGTATCAGTCGCGACAGCGCGAGCAGGGCAAATTGTTCGTGCGTGATCGCATTGATAAATTATTGGATCAAGGCTCGGCGTTTTTGGAATTGTCGCCGCTGGCCGCCTTCGAGATGTATCACGGCGAAGCGCCCTGCGCGGGCGTGGTGACGGGCATCGGACGGGTGAGCGGACGCGAGTGTCTCGTCGTGGCGAACGACGCGACGGTGAAAGGCGGCACGTATTATCCACTGACGGTGAAGAAGCACCTCCGCGCGCAGCAGGTGGCTGAAGAAAACAACTTGCCGTGCATCTATCTGGTGGATTCGGGGGGCGCGTTTTTGCCCATGCAAGACGAAGTCTTTCCCGACGTGGATGACTTTGGTCGCATCTTCTACAATCAGGCGAGGATGTCAGCCAAGCAGATTCCGCAGATCGCGGCGGTGATGGGCTCGTGCACGGCGGGCGGCGCGTATGTGCCCGCGATGAGCGATGAAACCGTGATCGTGAAAGGCACGGGCACGATCTTCCTCGGTGGGCCGCCATTGGTGAAAGCGGCCACGGGCGAAGAAGTCACCGCGGAAGAACTGGGCGGAGCCGATGTTCACACGCGCCGATCGGGCGTGGCCGATCACTTCGCGGACGACGACGACCATGCGCTTGAGATTGTGCGCGGCATCGTGGAGACCTTGAACGCCAGAAAATCAATCGGGTTGGACATGAGAGCGCCCGAGCCGCCCCTGTATGATCCGAGTGAACTGTATGGCATTTTACCGGCCTCGTTTCGCGAAGCGTATGACGTGCGCGAAGTCATCGCGCGGCTCGTCGATGGCAGTAAATTCAGGGAGTTTAAGGCGTTGTACGGCACGACGCTGGTGTGCGGCTTCGCGCGGATCGAGGGGCTGCCGATCGGGATTGTGGCGAACAACGGCGTGCTGTTCAGCGAATCGGCCTTGAAGGGCGCACACTTTATCGAGTTGTGCACGGCGCGCAATATCCCGCTGTTGTTTTTGCAGAACATCACCGGCTTCATGGTCGGTCGCGCTTATGAGGCGGGCGGCATTGCCAAGGACGGCGCGAAGATGGTGCATGCCGTGGCGAATGCGAACGTACCTAAATTTACGGTGATTATTGGGGGTTCGTTTGGTGCGGGCAATTATGGCATGTGCGGGCGCGCGTACGGGCCGCGCCTGTTGTGGATGTGGCCGAATGCGCGCATCAGCGTGATGGGCGGCGAGCAGGCGGCGAATGTACTGTTGACGGTGAAGCAGGAACAACTGGCGCGCGCCAAGCAAACGCTGCTGGATGACCATCAGCAAGCGGAGTTCAAGCAGCCGATTCTGGATAAATACGAACGCGAAGGCAGTCCGTATTATTCGACGGCGCGATTGTGGGACGACGGCATTCTGGACCCGATCGAGACCCGGCGCGTCATCGGGTTGGCGTTGAGTGCGGCGCTGAATGCGCCCATCGAAAAGACGGAGTACGGTGTGTTCAGGATGTAGTGGCGCGCGGGCTGTTTCATGCGATAATGACAGTGGCGATTATGAGCACATATAATCAATTTGAGGAGGATTGACCATGGCTAATTTATTCCCCAACGGCAAACCTGACCTGAGCGGCTTGCCTGTCGAAGCCAGCGAAGAGGATCGGATGCGGACGCTGATTGAAACGATCAGCGCGTATATCGAATATTTCCACGGCGGCGCCGTGAAGATGGTGGCTTACGAGCAGGGCGCGTTGAAGATTGCCATGTCGGGCGCATGCCTGGGCTGCCCGCTGTCGGCAGAGACACTGCACGGCTGGGTCGAGGGTACGGTGCGGCAGTTCTTCCCGGAGTTGAAAACCGTGGAAGCCGTGTAAAGGCAAGTGACGGACTTGAACGATTGACAACTCATTCGTTCTGGCTATAATACGCGCTGTTGCCCGCGTGGCGGAATTGGCATACGCAGCAGGTTGAGGGCCTGTGCCGTAAGGCGTGGAGGTTCGAGTCCTCTCGCGGGCACCAAGATGAAGCGCACTCGTTATGAGTGCGCTTCTTGTTTTTAGGGCTCTCCCGGCTTGGGCGGGATCTTCTCACGCAAAGCCGCCAAGCGGCAAAGTTTTAAGGCTTTTCTCTGCTACTTGGCCTCTTTGCGTGAGTTGTTGCCCGTTGGACCCGGAAGAGCCGTTTTTAGTCGCCAGCCCCGATTGTAAAGCGATACCCTCAACCGTTCGACACCGGCAAGATCAATTCCACCACCACGCCGGGGCCGTCGGGCCGGTTGAACAGGCGGCACGCGCCGCCCGCTTCCCAGACCAGCGAGGCCACCATCGCCAGGCCTAGCCCCATGCCCGCCAACTGCCCGGTAAAGTCTTTTTCCCCTTGAAAATACGGCGTCCACGCGCGTGCTAATTCTTCGGCGGGCAAGGTACGGCCGTCATCGATCACGCGCAGTACGGCGCGCTGCGCGTCCAGCCGCCGCACGGTCACAAGCACCTGCGGTTGTTGTCTGGGGTGGAACTTGCGCGCGTTTTCCAGCAGTTCACGCATGATCAATTCCACCGCGTTGACCGAGAGCAACAGAGCGGCGGCCGACACGGCCGGATCGAACTCGATCGGGACGGCGGGCAATTGCAGATCGCTGCGAATGGCTTCGAGCAGGGCGGCCAGATTTGACAGGGCAAAACCCTGGCTTAAGCGCGCCAGGGCGGGCGCTTCCATGAAGCGGATGATGTCGTTGATGGCGTCGCTCAAGCGGTGGGCGCTGTGACTGGCGCTGTGCGCGGCTCCGGCGATCTCGTCGGCGTCCAACTGCGCGCTGTTGTTGGCGAGCAGATCGACCCCCATGACCAGACCCACCAGCGG
>JAGOBP010000483.1 GCA_017999195.1 Thermoflexales bacterium | reverse complement strand
CGTGCACGAAGTATTGCAGCGGCACCAGATAATGCAGACCGCCACGCAGCACGAGCGGTTGATAGCCCGCTTCACCGTTGAGGGCGATGAAGCCGGACTTGACAGAGCCTTTGGTCAGGCTGAACCGCTTCTCGACAATGCCGATGCGGTTGTTGGGGATGAAGCGCACGCCGGACAGAACCACGCCCAGCAACAGCACGCCAACTAACGTCATGAGAACAACGGATAGATCAGGCACGACACTCCTTTGGAACCAAGCCGATTGACCGAACTGCGCCCCTCAGCCGGTGCTGCGGCGGTGTCGGTCAATGCGGCTTTATTATCCTCCAGAGCCTCGGATTTTCCTGACTTGTGCGGTACTTCCAGCGGATAGCGATGTCAGCTTTGCGAGGTGGTTTTCCCCAGCCACGCGCTCAACATGGCGCGGACGGAGCGGCTCATTTCGAGCGAATAGTCGGCCGCAAACTTCCGAAAGTACACCGCCTGCCCGAAGTTTTCGATGTCGGCGGGCTTGCTCTTGCGGGCCAGCAACTGCGCGTCTTGCACGCGATACATCTCCGCGAAGTCCTCGGCGCTGAGGCGCTGATAGCCATTCTCAAAGACGACGAAGCGTGGATCGAAGCGGGTGGTTTGCACGCGCACCTGCTGTTCGGGTGTGGCGTAGCCAAAGCAGATCAGCGCAATCGGCAGGGCGTAGTCCGGCAGGTTGAAGAGTTCGCGATGAAATTCATACTTCTCCAGAATGTCACCGATGTAGCATGAACCGACGCCCAATGACTCCGCCGCAATCACGGCCGTTTGCGCGGCGATCACGGTATCGCAGGCGGCCAATAGCAGATCGCCTTCTTGCAAGGCCCGCGGCGTGATCCCGCGCAGTTGGCAAACCTTGTCCGTGTCAGAAACGCGCCACGTATCCCACCAGCGTTGATAATCGGCCACGAACAACCACAGCATCGGCGCGGTGGCGATGAAGGGCTGATGATCGCACGATTCGGCCAGCGCGTCCTTGAGGGCTTGATCGGTAATGTCGATGATGGAATACATCATCATGTTGCCCGCCGTCGGCGCGCGCAGCGTGGCCGCTAGGATGTCGCGTTTGACGTCGGGCTCGATCGGGCGCGGTTCGTATTCACGGATCGATTTGCGGTTGAGCAGGGCTTGAAGCATGTCATTCATGGGGTACATGTCCTTGATTGCGATGATTGTTAACTCGAAGTTGACCCTCATCCTAACCTTCTCCCTATCAGGGAGAGGGCTGGGGTGAGGGTAATTGCCGCTGAGTATAGCACTTTTCCCCCGCCACTCAACTGTGGGATAATGTATGTCCTACTTCTCTCGCTGAAGGTAAAAACGTGACTTTTTACGTTCTGCACGGCGCATGGATCAGCAGCACCTACCACGCTAAAGACCGCGGCTTCATGGTTTGGGCCGAGACCAGCGATTTTGCGCCGCCGGACAAACCGGCGCGCAAATCCAAAGAGGTGCGCGCGCACGAAGTGCGCCCGCACCCCTTTGCCGCGTCGATCAAATCCTTGCGCCGCACGTTGCTCGATGCGCTGCCCGCCGCCGATGTGTTGGTGCGCGGCTCTGCAAAGGATGCCAGTGCGAGCGTGTGGCTGCCCTCGCAACCCGATCGGCCGCAGGCGTCCCTGCCGATTCTGCTCGCCGACGAAGGTCGCAGCGCGCGCAGCGTAGCCGCGTGGCGCGTCGAGGCGTTGAGCGTACCGCCGCAAGACGTGTTTGATTTGCTCATGACCTTACCCGCCGACGAAGATTTGCCCATGGGCACAAAAGTCGGCGCAGATTTACGCTGGTGGCAGTTCGCAGGTAAGTTGGCCTTGGAAGCCATCACGCAGCAGCGCTTCCGCCCCGTGCTCTTGGAAGAGGGCGTGCGCTATCTGGGCGTGTGGCAGCCGCAATTCGATCCGTCGGATCGCAGCCGGATCGATCGGTTGGTGGCCGCCGCGCCGCCGTTGGCTCGATCGATCACGCATGATCCCAAATCGAAATTGACGGATGTGCCGTCACCGCGCGCGCTGTTGAACAATTTCTTCGCTATCACCATCGATGCTTTCGCGCGTTGGCACAGCGTCATCGGCAAGTACGATCCCAAACGCAAGGACACGATTGCGGGCGCGTGGCTGGAAGCGCTGAACGATCACAGCCCTGTCGTCGAAGGCTCGCTGTTGAACCTGAGCAACTTCTATGAGCAATACAGCGATTGGGTGGAAGCCGCGCCCGGCGCGGTCGATGATACGTTTCGGCTGTGTTTCAGGCTGGATCCGCCCACGATTGATGACACTGAAGATATTGTCGCGCCGTTGCCCAAACAACGCGATTGGTCGCTGCGCTATTTCTTGCAGGCCACCGATGACCCCAGTTTGCTCGTGCCCGCCGAGGCGGTATGGCGTGAGCGCGGCAGCACGTTGAAGTTCCTCAATCGCAAATTCGATGCGCCGCAAGAAAGATTATTGGCCGGATTGGGACAGGCTTCGCGGCTGTATCCGCCCATCGAGACGAGCTTGCGTGCGGCGCGCCCCGCCGATTGTACGCTTAACGTGCAAGAGGCTTATACGTTCATGCGCGAGACGGCGCTGCTCTTGGAATCGAGCGGTTTTGGCGTGCTGATTCCCGGCTTCGGCGGCAAACTGGGCGTGCGCGTCAGCCTGAAACCCAAGGCACAAACGACCAAAGGCGGCGTGGGCGGCATCTCCTTCGATTCGATTCTCGAATACGATTGGCAACTGGCCTTAGGGGATGAACCGCTATCGGCTGAAGAGTTCGAGAAACTCGCCGCGTTGAAAGTGCCGCTGGTGCAGATTCGCGGGCAATGGGTGGAACTGCGGCCCGATCAGATCGAGCAGGCGATCAAGTTCTGGGAAAAGCGCAAAAACGCGGGTGAAGTGTCGTTGCAAGAGGCGCTGCGCCTGACGTTGACGCAAGACACGGGGGCGACATCGGGCCTGCATGTGACGGAAGTGGTGGCTGATGGTTGGTTGAATGATCTGATGAAGCAGCTGACCAGTGGCGCGCAATTGCAGCCTGTGCCCGTCCCGATTGATTTTCACGGCACCCTGCGGCCCTATCAGTCGGTTGGTTTGGCGTGGCTGAATTTCTTGCGGCAGTGGGGCCTGGGCGCGTGCCTGGCGGACGATATGGGCTTGGGCAAGACGATTCAGATCATCGCGTTGTTGTTGCATACGCGATCAACCGAAATTGATCACCAGCCCGCGCTGTTGATCTGTCCGACGTCCGTCGTGGGCAACTGGCAGCGCGAGTTGACGCGCTTCGGCCCCGACCTGCGCGTGCTGGCCTATCACGGCACGGCGCGCAAAGCGATCAATTTGATCGAACACGCGGCCGATTACGACGTCATCATCAGTTCGTATGCGCTCTTGCATCGCGATGAGAAGCTGCTCACCGCCATCGATTGGCGCGAGGTCATTCTCGACGAGGCGCAGAACATCAAGAATCCCGGCGCGAAGCAGGCGCAGGCGGCGCGCAAACTCAAGACGCGCTGGCATGTGGCGCTAACCGGCACGCCGGTTGAGAATCGCTTGATGGAGTTGTGGAGCATCTTCCAGTTCTTGAATCCGGGTTATCTGGGATCACAATCGGACTTTCTCGATCGCCTCGCGAAGCCGATCGAGCGGGCGGGGGACGAGGCGGCTACGAAACGCTTGAAGGCGCTCGTCGGGCCGTTCATTTTGCGCCGCGTGAAGACTGATCCATCCGTCATCAGCGATTTGCCCGACAAGAATGAGATGAAGGTGTATTGCTCGTTGACGAAGGAACAGGCGACGTTGTATCAAGCCGTCGTGCGCGATTCGCTGCAACGGCTCGCAGAGGCCGAGGGGATCAATCGGCGGGGCTTGGTCTTAGGGACGTTGTCAAAGCTGAAGCA
>JAGOBP010000030.1:11536-14620 GCA_017999195.1 Thermoflexales bacterium | reverse complement strand
CGCCGCCGTAAGTGGCAGCGCCCTCAGCCAAGACCCGATCGAGTTCGGCGTGTACGGCCTCGGGGGTAGCCGTCGAGCGCCACATTTCATCCGGCCGCCGTCCGACAATTTCGTTAAATTCATAGCCGGTAATGCGGCTGGTGGCCGCATTGGCGTATCGAATATGCCCTGCGGTATCCATGAAGTAAATGGCTTCGTCAACGGCATCGAGAATAGCCTGTAACTGCATGCGCTCTCGTTCCAGTTCGGCCGTGCGTTCGGCCACGCGCCGTTCCAGATCGGCGGCATGCCGCTGCACTTGCTCGTGCAGCTGCGCATTGCGAATCGCTGCGGCCACCTGGTCGGCAAAGGTGCGCAACCGCTCGGCATCGGCGGCGCTAAACGCCTGGGGCGCGGCGCTGTCGATGCTGACAAAGCCCAGCGTTTCACCCTGAACGCGGATGGGCAGCCCCAGATTAGATCGAATCCAGGCAATCGCCGGATTATTGACCCAGCCGGGTTGAGTATGCGTGTCAGACACGATCACCGGTTCGCCGGTGCGCAGCATCTCGCGCAGATTCCACGCCTCGGCCATGGGCAGCCGCCACTGCAACACCCGATCGAGATCGTGCGTTTCGCGATGACTGCGGTGCCGGGCGAACCAGGCTGTGGTGTGATCGCTATCCAACATCAAAATATCGGCCGCATCGTATTGAATGACCCGCTCCACACTGGTCAAAATCTGATCCAGCACCTCGTCAAATTTGAGCGTACTATTCAACGCCGCCGCGGTGTCACGCAAAGCCTCGGCCAATTCACGCTGTTCACGCTCGGCCAGTTGGGCCTGCTTGCGCACCGTGCTGTCATAGTAAACCGCATGCAGCGCCGGCCGGCCTTCATAAACCGACAGGCTGGCGCTGACTGTGACCCACACTTCACGGCCGCGCCCGGTACGCATGCGAGCATCATAGTTATCAATTGCGCCGCGCTGGCGGATCTCGGCCAGGATGTGCGCCCGATCGGCGAGATCGGCATACCAGGCCCGCGCCTCACTGCCGATGGCGTGCTCGAGATCAACTTCAAAGAGGTCCAGCGCCCGTTGATTGGCATACCGCACTTGCGCGGTGGCGGCATCGGTGACGACAACGGCCAACGGCGCGGCGTCGGCCATCAAACGATAGCGTTCTTCACTGGCACGCAGCGCGGCCTCGGCCTGTTTGCGCGCCGTAATATCGCGTGTAATCAAGACCACGCCATTGGGCAAACCGTCAGCGCCGCGAATCAACTCGGCGTTGACTTCCACCTCGACGAGCTGTCCGTCAAAACGCCGCAGCCGGTATTCGCCCGGCCCAAACGGCTGCCCCTGAAACATGCCCGCCAGCCGGGCATTGGCGCGGGCACGATCCTCGGGCAACAGAAATTCATCCACGACTTGCCCGATCAGATCTTCGGCGCGCTCGACGCCCAGCATCTTCACCGCTACGAGCGAAACCATGCGCACATGCCCGGCCAGATCGGTGATGGTGATGTTGTCGGGCGAGGCGATAAGGATTGAGCGGTACAATTCTTCCGATTCACGCAGCAACGTCTCGGCGCGCCGCCGTTCGCTAATATCGCGCGTGACGCCCAGAATACCGATAAATTGCCCGGCTTCATCGTACATGCCGCTGGTCGTGACCTCGGTCCAAACGGTGCGACCGTCTTTACAGGGCTGCTCCAGTTCGTAGCGCGACGATGGAAAAGTCTGCCCGGCCAGCACCCGTTGAATGCTCTCGGTCAGGCGCGCGGTGGCGATGGCGGCCGACTCAGGCATCAGGGCCTGATCGATGCTCTGGTGCAACACTTCCTCAACCGTATACCCGCGCAAGCGCTCGACGGACGGGCTGACATAGGTGAAGCGGCCCGTCAAGTCCATCGTCCAGATCACGTCATCGGCATTATTGGCCAGCAGGCGATGCCGCCGTTCGCTCTCACGCAGCACCTCATCCATGCGCTTGCGCTCGGAAATATCGCGCGACGCCCCCAGCAGATGCGAGCAGCGGCCGTCGGCGTCGAAGATGGGCGACAGCGTCGTTTCGACGGTAACCAGCCCCAGGCCCAGATCGACCGATTCTTCATAGCGAATAGGATGCCGTACCCGGATCGCTTCGGCATAATGGGCGATGGCATGTTGCGCGGCCGCCGGCGGCAAGATCTCTTCCGCCGACCGATCGATGACGTGCGTGGCGTCCAGGCCGGTGCCGCTCAAATACGCCGCATTGACGGAGATGCAGCGATAGAGGGGGCCGGGTTCAACGGCCATCAAGAACATGGCATCCGACGAACTCTGATAGATGAGGTTGGCGCGGGCTTCGCTGGCGCGCAACGCCCGCTCGGCCTGCTGGCGATCGCTGATGTCTTGCATGTTGACCACAGCGTATTCAAAGCGACCATCGACGCCGTACACACCGTGGAGCTGAACCAGCGCCGTGATAATCTGGCCGTCTTTGCGGACGTAGCGCTTCTCAAAAGCCAAAATCTGGGTTTCGCCCGACAGGAGTTGACGCAAGCCGTCCGAACTCCGCTCCAGATCGTCGGGATGTGTCAACTCGGACCAGGTCAGGTTGAGCAGTTCTTCGCGTGTGTAGCCAAACATCTGGCAGAGGGTGTCATTGACGTCGAGCCAGCGGCGATCGGCTGAGGTTGCGCCCACGCCGACGAGCGAGTGGCCGAAGAATCGGCGAAACTTGCGTTCGCTCTGGCGCAACGCCTGAAGTTCGGCAATGAGCTGGTCTTTGGTCTTATGGCGATCGTTCAAGTTGCACTCCAGGCCACCGGTGGGGCTTTACGACATTGCCAATGGCGCAGCATAACACGCTGATTGTAGCACAGGATGCACAGCCGAAACGCATTTGAAAGCAAGTTGTAACACGATCGGGATGCAGCTGGCAGTTCTCAATTTGAGCGAGGACGCGCAACCGGCGACCAAAGCGATTCCCGATTGGTTTTATGCTCAAGGCGGACGAAAGTCCACCGTTCCCAGCCGCTGGACTTTCGTCCAGCGGGAGCAAGACCGTCAATCACAACAGAATCAGCCATTTTGTCTGACTGTGCCCAAAGCCCAAC
>JAGOBP010000030.1:0-11436 GCA_017999195.1 Thermoflexales bacterium | reverse complement strand
CCGCCCAGTTTGTCCATGATCTCTTTGCACATGGCCAGCCCCAGCCCGGTACCGGGGACTTTGTAGTTGCGCGCCGCGCGCCCCCGATAGAACCGCTCGAACACATGCGGCAGTTCGTCCTTGCCCAGCCCCGGACCGGTGTCCTGCACGGTAATGATCGCCCAGGCGGCCTCGGCCAGCATACGCGTAGCGGTACACACATAGACTGTGCCGCCGCGCGGTGTGTAGTTGAGGGCATTGGAAATGAGGTTGGAGACGGCGCGGGTCAGCAGCGGCAAGTCCGCCAGTGCCGGTGGCAGATCAGGGGCGGCGACCACGTCCAACGTCAAACCGCGCTCGTTGGCCGCCGTTTGCCAATCGGGTTGCAGATTGACCACCAGCCGGTTGATATCGACCGGCACCTGGTTAATGGCAGTCTGGCCCAACTCCAGTTGAGAAATCGCCAGTAAATCCTCGATCAATTTGTTCAGGCGCGTCGTTTCACGCTGCAAAGTCTGCAAGTAGTCGGCCTGTTTGTCAGGCTTGCCGCGCTCTAGCAACCCCAGATACAGTTGGATGTTGGCAATGGGCGTGCGCAGTTCGTGACTGATGCGCGAGACAAATTCGTCTTTCAGGCGATCCAGGTCTTGCAAGTGCTCGTAAGCGCGGGTCAACTCCACAGTGCGCGCCAGCACCCGCCGCTCCAGGTCTTCGGCGTGATGCTGACTGGCATCAAACAGGCGGGCATTTTCCACCGCCACGGCCACGGTATCGGCAATGGTCGTCAACAGTTCCAGTTCGGCAGCGCCAAACGCATACGGCCGGTAAGCCTGCACCGAGATGATGCCGACAACCCGTTCGCCCATGAGCATGGGCACACACACCATCGATTGAGCGGGCAGCTGCGTGCCCCAAATCTTGACCGGCGGCAGTTGGCCCTTTTCCTGCTCGAAGTCACGGATGAGCAACGGCTGGCGGCTAATGACGACGCGATCGGAGAGGCCGGACTGAAGCGGTCGCCGCTCGGCCGATTCGCGCACATCCCGATCGATCCGAATGCGAAAGTCCAGTTCGTTCGCCGCCTCGTCATACAAGGCCACAAAGAATGCCTCGGCGGCCATGACGCGTGTGACTTCCCGGTAGATGATTTCCAGCAAATCGGCCAGGTTGAGGGTGGCGCCAATGGCGCGCGCGATACGATTGAGCAGCGCCAGCCGCTCGGCACGCTGCAAAGTCTCGTCCAGCAAGCGCACCTTATCAATGGCGATGGCGGCATGATCGGCCAGCAGCGCGGCCAGCCGCACCTGATCTTGGGTGTACCGGCCGGTGCGTTGATCGTCGGAGATGTTGATGACGCCAATAATGCGCCCGCCCACTTTCAACGGCATGCCCAATACCCGCCGGAACGGCGTATTGTCGTACACATTCGCCCGACCGGACCAGCCTTGATAATCCTCGATCATCAAGGTCTCGCCGGTCTGCGCGACCTGACCAGACAAACCTTCGCCCCGCTTGAGCCGGGTGCCCAGATATTGCGCCGGCAGGTTATGCCCAACCACCAGTTCCAGCGTTTCGCCGTCGGGCTTCATCAGGTACAGGCCGCCCATCCGCGCGCCCAGCAACTCGGCCGCGCGCCGGACAATGGATTGCAGCAGGGTATGCAAATCAATCTGCGTATTGATGTCCAGCGCGGTCTCGTACAAAGCGCCCATCTCGCGCGCGCGTTGCGCCAGCACCTCTTCGGCGCGCTTGCGCTCGCTGACGTCCCAGAACATGCCTTGCACGCCGATGATGCGGCCATCGGGCGCGTACTGCGGCGTCTTCAGCGTATGCACCCACGAGACCTCGCCGTCGATGATCTGATAACTTTCATCGGTTTCAAAGGTCTGGCCGCTTTCAATGATGCGGCGATCGTCGGCCCGATATTTCGCGGCCAACTCGTGGGGATGCAGATCAAAATCGGTCTTGCCGATGATGTCGGGCAGCTTCTTATTCTGGGAGCGGCAGTAGCGCTGGTTGGCGTAGGTAAAACGGCCCGACTGGTCTTTGCGGAAGATGTTGACGGGCAGCGTCTCCACCAGCGTGTGATACAGCGTTTCCGAATTGATGAGCGCGTCCTCGGCCAGCCGCCGCTCGGTAATATCAACCGACACGCCCAACACCGCCGGGCTGGTCGAGTTGGCCAGCGTAAACGGAATCTTGGTCGTTTGCAGGTAGCGCAGCTGGCCCTGCACATCGGTGATATGTTCGTCCAACACCAGCCGGGCCAGCTGACTGTTGATAACCTGCAAGTCCGTCTCACGGAAACGCACGGCTTCGTCCGGCGAAGCCGCAAAGTCCGCATCGGTCTTGCCGATGAGGTCCTCGACCGCTGTGCCATAGACTTTGGCCGCCGCTTGATTGACCAGCACAAAGCGCCCGTCAGCATCTTTGGCATAAATCAAATTGGGCACCAGATCGATGATCTGTCGCAGGCGCATCTCGCTGGCCCGCATCGCCTCCTCGGCCTGTTTGCGCGCGGTGACATCGCGCAGCACCAACAACCGGCCGGTGGCACGCCCGCGCCGGTCCAGCAGCGGCGAGCTCTTGATGTCCAGATAACGAGGTGAACTGCGCAGTCTGTGAGCGGCTGGCGGTTGCTCCACGATCACTTCAGCCCGGGCATCGGGCAACTTCCGGAATCGCGCGAGCAGATCAGGCTGAGCGACAAAAACGATGTCAGCCGCCTGGCCGATCGGTCGGTCACTGAGGCCGATCAGGTCCAGCGCCGCCCGATTGATGTCGACAATCCGATCGGCCAGGTCCAGCACAACAATGCCGTCGGGCATATTGTCCACGATTGTCTCGCGCGTCACCGGCACCAGATCAAACAATCGATAGCGGCTGATTCCCCAGGCCAGCGCGGCCCCGGTCAAAACAAAACCGATCGGCGTATAGTCCAAACCGGTGATGGGACTGAGGTTCAAGACATAGATCACACTGCCCGCCCAGGTGACGAGCGTAGCCAGCACCACCGCCAATGCCTGACGACGATACACGCCGGTAGCCAAAAACGCATTGCGCGTCAGGACGAAAGTGGCCGCCGCGGTCGCGAAATACAAATAAACGACAATGACCCAGAACGCCGGGCCATGCTCGTAGATCAACAGGTTTTCACCCAGCGGGTTGGATTGAAAGCCGGTCCAGATCCAAGCGTGTACTTCGTTAGTCCAAGCCAGGCCGATGGCAATCACGGGCAAAACGAAGGCAGCCACCACGGTACGCCAGTTAAGCCAACGATCGCAGCGGGCAAAATCCAGGGCAAACACCAACAACAGCGGCGGACACGTCATCGCGCCCAGATACTGCAACTTGGACCAGAAGATTTTGGCCGGAATGCCCACGGCCGCCGCTTCAAATCCCGATGTACCCGCGTAGATCGTCGCGGCCATCATCAACAGGGCTAGCGAAGTGCCGCCCTGCACGGCCCGGCGACGCCAGGCCGCTATCGCCATACTGGCGGCAATGATTGTCGACAGTCCCAGAATTGCGGCATAAATTGTAAATTGCCATTGCATAGCGCTACCTCCGGGTTCACGCCGGGACCATCCAACAGCGAAGTCGATCAAAAATGGCTGAAAGTGCTGTCGTCGAACCGGCGCGGTTATACCCTCACAGACATGGGAGCGCGCCCGCTGCTAGTGTACAACAAGATGGCCTAAAAGACACCTGCCCGGCAACCGAGGATTACTAGCAGATGCGAGGAAGTAATTCACCCAACAACACATCGACAATGCGATGGCTGCCGATGGCAGTTTTCAGGAGGACACGGCCCGGCGAGGCAGTCTGAACTTCACCGATGATGACGGACTCTTCGCCGTAGCGCGTACGGCGCATTACGTCCAACACCCGATCGGCCTCTTCGCGCCCGACGATGGCGAGGAGTTTGCCCTCGTTGGCGATATACAGCGGATCGAAGCCCAGCATCTCGCAAGCGGCCTGCACGGCGGGGCGCACCGGCAGCGATTTTTCGTACAGGGTAATGCCCAGGTTCGATTGTTTGGCGATCTCATTCAAGGTCGTCGCCACCCCGCCGCGTGTCGGATCGCGTAGCACATGCACTTGATCGCTGACGCCCAGCATGGCCGCAATGAGAAGATTCAGCGGCGCAACGTCGCTCACCACGTCGGCGTCGAAGCCCAACTCACCGCGCGCGCTCAGCACCGCAATGCCGTGATCGCCCATCGGACCGGAGAGGATCACCACGTCGCCGGAATTAGCCAACGCACCACCGATGTCCAACCCGTCTTCGATCAAGCCGATGCCCGTCGTGTTGATGTAGACGCCATCGGCCTTGCCGCGCTGCACGACCTTGGTGTCCCCGGCGATGATCGACACACCCGCCTCATCGGCGGCGGCCCGCATGGACGCCACTACCCGATCGAGCAATTCAAATTCCACGCCCTCTTCAAGGATGAAGCCTGCCGTCAAATATTTGGGCGTCGCCCCCATCATCGACACATCGTTGACGGTGCCGCACACCGACAAGCGGCCAATATCGCCGCCGGGAAAAAACAGCGGCCACACCACGTGCGAGTCGGTGCTCATGGCAATGCGCGCACACGGTTTCAGGCGCACCACACCCGCGTCATCGCCCGCGCGCAAGATGGTGTTGTCGAAGGCGGGCAAGAATTTCTTCGCAATCAAATCGTGCGACAATTTGCCGCCGCTGCCGTGGCCCATCACCACCCGATCGCGCTGGTGGACGGGCGGCGGGCACACGGGGCCTTGAATAGAAAGGGGGTCGTCAGTCATTGAATGAACTCACTTGAGGCAGGATGCAAGATACATGAAGCAAGACTATTCCTGCCTCTTGCTTCATGCATCTTGCATCCGATATCGGTAATACGCCGCACACGCGCCTTCACTGCTGACCATCGTCGCGCCGAGGGGATGCTCGGGCGTGCATTCTTTGCCAAAGGCGGGACATTCGTTGGGCTTCTGGCGACCCTGCAAAACGAGGCCGCTGATGCACAACGGCGATTCCTTGGTGTTGATCGCACCCACATCAAAACGCAGTTCGGCATTGAAGTCATTGAAGTCTTCACGCAGCCGCCAGCCGCTCATGAGAATCGTGCCGATGCCGCGCCACTTCCGATCGCACTCCTCGAAGACCGTGTTGATGATCTTCTGCGCAGGCAGATTGCCCTCGCGCGTCACGATCCGGCCATAGGCATTCTCGACTGCGTGCTGGCCCGCTTCCAGTTGTTTCACCGTCTTCAAGATGCCTTCGACCAGATCGACCGGCTCGAAGCCGGTGACCACGATCGGAATCTTGAACTCTTCGGCGATGGATGGATATTCCCAGTAGCCCATCACCGCGCAGACGTGACCGGCCGCCAAAAACGCCTGCACCTGATTGTACGGCGACGACAAGATGGCGCGCATCGCGGGTGGCACACGCACGTGCGACACGAGGATGGAGTAGTTCTTGACGCCCAGTTGCTTCGCCTGCCACACACTCATCGCATTGGCGGGCGCGGTCGTCTCGAAGCCGATGGCGAAGAACACCACTTGTTTCGTGGGGTTTTGCTGCGCGATCTTGACCGCATCGAGCGGCGAGTACACCACGCGCACATCGCCGCCGTCGGCGCGGGTGCGGAACAAGTCCTCGTCAGAGCCCGGCACGCGCAGCATGTCCCCGAAGGAGCAGAAAATCACATCGGGGCGTGAGGCAATCGCAATCGCTTTGTCGATCAGTTCGAGCGGTGTCACACACACCGGGCAACCCGGCCCGTGGATCAGCTCGATGCCGTCGGGCAGCAGTTCATCAAGGCCGTGCCGCATAATCGAGTGCGTCTGCCCGCCGCAGATTTCCATCAGCGACCACGGGCGGGTGGTGAGGCGTTTAATCTCCGCGATGCCTTTGTGGACCAACTCGGCATCGCGGTATTCATCCAGATACTTCATTCGGTCCCCCCGCTAATTGACCTGCCCCTCTCTAACTGAGAGAGGGGCAGGCACAATCTTTACTTGTATTCCTGGGTCGAAAAATCTTTGCGATCGTCGGCCGGAACGGTGCGAAACACATAATCCCAGATCGGCGACGTGATGCCGTAGTAGGCGTCATCGACCTTGTAATGATGCTTCATGTGATAGCGCTTGAGATACTTCAGATACCCCCAGCGCAGCGGCCAGTGATGCGTGGCATAGTGAATCAGGTCATAGATCAGGTAGCCCGTCATCGTGCCGGCCAACAGCGGCCAGAGCCACTGCGATATACCCAGCGCGCTGGTCAGCACCGAATACAGCAACGCCACGATGATGCCCAGCGGAATACTCACGACGGGCGGCATCACCAATCGGGTCTTGTAGGCCGGCTGCACGTGATGGACGCCGTGAAACAAGAACGAGATTTTCTCCGTCAGGGGCGTGGTCGGCGGCATGTGAAACAAGAAGCGATGCACGGTATATTCCAGAAACGTCCATAGGAACATGCCCAGCACGTAGCCCAGCGGAATATATGCGCCCGACATCCCCAGCGGCACTTCCGAGATACCCCGATACAGCGAATACAAAATGATCGGTGTCCAGATGATCACCACCGCCAGCGGGGTGATGTGCGTGAAAAATTCCAGAAAGTCCGACTTGAACAATCGGATGGGCACGTCACTATGATTGAGATTATAGTGGAGGCCCGGAGTCTTTACTTGCGCCATGTTATCTCCTTTTTTTAGGTCACTGCGTTTTGCAATGACACAGATTCTTCGCCCAGCTCCTCCCCGATGGCATCGATCTCCCTTAGCAATTCCAGCGTTTCCAGCGCCTCCGCCTCGTCGATGACGTTGAGCGCAAAGCCCACATGAATAATCGTGTAGTCGCCGACCGTCGCTTCCGGCACATAAGCCAGACAGCATTCTTTCGTCACCCCGCCAAAATCGACCTTGCCCATGGGCAAGCCGCCCGCTTCATACACCTCGATAATTTTGCCCGGAATACCTAAGCACATCTCAGTCCCCCTTGATCGAAAATTCCCACTCACAAAAACACGTGCTGATCGGATCAGGCGGCGCATGCACCGGCGTCGTCTGAATGCGCGGATCAATCGTGCGCGCGAAGCCCGCGTACTCTACCAACCCGACCGGTTTACACGCGAACGGGGCTAGTCCCTTGCGTTGGCGCGCTTGCTGCACACGACACTCCACCATGCGAAAACGCAGCGTGTGATCGTCAACCCACTCCGCTTCCTGCACATTCACGCCCGCATACAGCCGATACTTCAACGCCCGTTCCAATGCCTCAAGTCCGCCGTTCGCCTCGATGCCGAACACCTGCATGATGCGCTTGGCCTCAACCGGCGAGAAGCGTTCCCACGAGCGCGTGTCCAATTCAATTGCCGCCTCAAGTCCCGATTTTTCTTCCGCCGCCAGAAACCAGCAGCCATCATGCGCCAGCCAGTTCTTGGCATAGACTTCGAGAAGTTTAATCAATTCTTCGCGCGACAGATCATCAAAAGCCATAGTGTTTTTCACGCATCACAGAACACGCACCACGTGTTGCGTATTGCGTGTTCCGTGTTAAGAATGCGCCGCCACCACCGCCTGCCCCAACGCCAGCCCGCCATCATTCGGCGGCACGAGGCGATGCACATACACCGTGAAATTGGCCGCCCGCAACTGCGCCAGTGACTTGCTCAATAGCGTTACATTCTGCCACACTCCGCCGCTAAGCGCCACCTCGTTCAAGCCACGCCGATCGCGAATCGATTCACACACCGACCGCACCATCAAAGCCAAACCAGTATGAAAACGAGCCGAAATAACGGGCGTCGGCACACCCGATCGGACATCAGCGACGACCGCGCGCATCACCTCGTCAGCCTTTACGCAGTACGTATTACGCATTACTTCGATCACAAATTCATATCGACCGTGTTCATTCGCATCCACCCTCGCCTCAAACTCGATGGCCGCCTGCCCCTCATAATTCACGCTCTGCCGCACCCCGCAAATCGAGGCGACCGCATCGAACAAGCGGCCCATACTGGAAGTCAAAGGGGAGTTGACGCGGGATTGAATCTGATGAGCCAAAATGCCAAGCGTATCGGAGTACTGCGTATTTCGTAATGCATAATTCACAGGCGCGAGATCGTCGGCCCACTCGATGCCCGCCTGCTGCAAATAACTCAGCGCGATGCGATACACATTCTTCGTGGCAGCATCGCCGCCGGGCAAAGGCACGTAATCGAGTTGGGCCGCGCGCTCAAAGCCGCCATAATCCGCGATCAGAAACTCGCCGCCCCAGATCGCGCCATCCGTGCCGTAGCCCGTCCCATCGAAGGCGACACCGATGACGGGCCGCTCACCGCTGAGGCCGTTCTCTGCCATGCAGGCCGCAATGTGCGCGTGATGATGTTGCACGCCAATGGCGCGTAAGCCTTGTTTTTCAGCCCTATCCAGCGCGTAACGCGTCGCCAGATAATCGGGATGCAGATCGTAGGCCACGATTTCTGGCTTGATACGAAATAACCGCTCGAAATGTTCGACGCCATCTTCAAACGACTTCAACGTCTCGAAGTTCTCCAGGTCGCCGATGTGGTGACTGAGAAAAGCATAATTATCACGCGTGACGCAGAAGGTATTCTTCAGTTCGCCGCCCGCGGCCAACATTGGCGGCAGTGTGAAAGGCAATTTCACCGGATACGGCGCATGCCCCCGCGAGCGGCGAATGGGCAACTCTTGCCCCTCAAATACGCGCACAACAGAATCATCGCACCGAACGTGAATATCACGATCGTGCAGTAAGAACGTATCGGCCAAGTCAGCCAGGCGATTCACCGCGTCATCATTGCTTGTCGCAATCGGCTCCTCGCTGAAGTTGCCGCTGGTCATCACCAAGACAATCGGTGATTGGTGAGTGGTGAGTGGTGAGTGGTTGCCGTCAGCCAGCAGTAATTCATGCAGCGGCGTGTACGGCAGCATCACGCCGAGCGTGGCTTGGCCGGGCGCAACGTAGGGCGAGATGTGCGTCACACCGCACCTGTCGGTGGGTGCAGGTGTTGCGAGCGTCCTGAGCGGAGCAGCGTCCTTTTGCTGCGCAGTCGAAGGACGCGAAGCTGTCTCCAGCCAGGCTACTCGCTTCTTCAACAGCACAATCGGCTTCTCGTTGGATTCGAGCAGCGTTCGCTCTTCAGGCGTGACTTCGCAGAAAGTCTCAATCACTTCGACATTGGCCGCCATCAGCGCGAATGGCTTATCGATGCGGCCCTTGCGTTCCCGCAATGTCTTCACTGCTTCATCGTTCGTCGCATCGCAGGCCAGATGAAATCCGCCCAGCCCTTTGATGGCAACAATCGCGCCCTGCCCCAACAAGTTGCGCACTTCCTGAATCGCCGATTCGCTGATTCGCTGATTCGCTGATTCGTCTTGTTTCCTTGTTTCCTTGTCTACGCGCCATACCTTCGGCCCGCACTTTGGACACGCCACCGGCTGGGCATGGAAGCGTCGATTCAGCGGATCGGCGTATTCCTTGGCGCAGTCGTCGCACAGGGCGAAATCCGCCATCGTGGTAAACGGCCGATCATAGGGAATATCTTTGATGATGGTAAAACGCGGCCCGCAGTTGGTGCAGTTGATGAAGGGATACAGGTAACGTCGATCACGCGGATCAAACAACTCGCGGCGGCAATCATCACACAGCGCGATGTCGGGCGAGATGGGCATGAAGTCATCGGGCCGCGCGATCGAGTGGCGAATCTCGAACGCACTGAAACCGTTCCCGGCGATGTCGGCCACATCAATCGAATCTATCTTAGCCAAGGGCGGCGTTTCATTGAATAAAGCCGCGACAAATTGATCAAGCACGTCGCTTGCGCCATCCACTTCGATATCCACACCCGCCGACGTATTGCACACCCAGCCCAGCAAGCCATAACGCGCGGCCAGTCCATAGACGAAAGGCCGAAAGCCTACGCCTTGCACGACGCCGGTGATGTGGATGCGTTTACCTGCGAGAACGGCTGTCATAATGATGATGCGTGATGCGTGTTACGTGGTGAATAAAAAGTCACGCACCACGTGCTCACTTGCGAACCTGCTCCATCAGCCAATTCACCCACTGCTCAACGCCCTCGCCCGTGCGACACGACATGGGGAAGGTGATGACGCCGGGATTCAACATCTCCACGCCGCGCCGGAAGTAATCCATGTTGAACTCGACGTAGGGGATGAGATCGATCTTGTTGATAATCAGCGCGTCAATACCCCGATAAATATTGGGGTATTTATAGGGTTTGTCGTCGCCTTCGGCCACACTCGCGATTAGCACATTGATATGCGTGCCCAGCGAAAACGAGGCGGGACAGATCAAGTTGCCCACATTCTCCACGATGAGTAGTTGAATCTCATCGAGCGGCAGTTGCGGCAGCGCGCCGCCCAACATCACCGCATCGAGGTGGCATTCGCCGCCCGTGTTGATTTGCACGGCCGGCATCCCGGCCGCGATGATCTTGTCGGCATCGATCGTGACGGGGGCCGTATCGCCTTCCACCACGCCCAGCCTAATGTTCGACGCGGCCAAGCCTTTGATCGTGCGCAAAATCGTGCTGGTTTTGCCCGCCCCCGGCGAGGCCATGATGTTGATGCCGAAAACGCCGGCACTGTCCAATCGGGCGCGGTTTTGATCCGCCAGCCGGTCGTTGGCGCTGAGAATTTTTTCCACTACGGTGACACGGGTTGTCGTCATGAATTCGCCTTCTGTTATTCCTGATCCGCATACTTCGACTACACAGCGGGCGCATTCTGAGCGGAACGCAGTGGAGTCGAAGAACGCCCGCTGTTCCGCTCAGGATGCAAGCTTGGCCAAATCCTCGGCCATTTCTGCTTCCAAATGATCGAGCCGGAATTCATCGCCGGAGATGACCTTGAGGTGTTCGCTGTTGCAGCGCGGACACGCGATCAATTCGCCGGGCAGTTGATATTCTTCATTACAATCGAGACAGCGAAATTTCGCGGGCACGCGCTCAAAATGCAGCCGCGCCTTCTCGCAGATCGACCCTTCGCTGATCATGTCCCAATAAAACTGCACCGATTCATCGAGAATACTGGACAATTGGCCGATGACCAGATACAGATCAGTCACGCGCACCGCGCCCGCCTGCTGCGCATGACGCACAGCTAAATTCAACAGACTTTCCGTCACAGAGAGTTCGTGCACAAGTTCCCCCGCCGCATTGTAGAGAAAACGAATGGGGCAACCTTGATTATAGCCCAAGGTTGCCCCAGCCGACAGTGAATATAGTCTATCTTCGACGTGTCAATTGTCAGGCTGACTTTGTGCCGCGTGGATCAATGCAGCAATTCTCAATATGGCGTGACTCTTGACACGGGCGTCAAATCGTGAAGGGTGTTGGTGCCCTTCAGCGGCACATTCCGGTCGGCATTTTTCGGATCAGGACGGCCTGATACCGCCTGTGGCAGG
>JAGOBP010000482.1 GCA_017999195.1 Thermoflexales bacterium | reverse complement strand
GCAGAAGCGCAGTTTCGCTTCATTTGGCTGGGGGCTACTGGCCTCGGCCTCGTACTACTTCGCCTACGGCTGGATCGTCTTTCGCGCCATCGAGGGCGGCATCACCTTGGGCGATATGACGCTGTATCTATCGATCTTCCGGCAAAGCCAGAACGTCTTTCAAAGCCTGTTCTTCGGCTTGAGCGACCTCTACGAAAACGCTTTGTTTATGAGCAATCTCTTTGCCTTTCTCGATCTGAAACCGCTCATGCCGGTGTCGGCCCACCCGATTGATCTGCCGATCAAAATCGAGCGCGGGGTCGAATTCAAAAACGTCTCGTTCAAGTATGCCGATCGGGACGATTACGCCCTGAAGAACGTCAACCTCACCATCAAGCCGGGGGAAAAGATCGCGCTGGTCGGTGCGAACGGCGCAGGCAAGACCACGCTGGTCAAGCTGCTCACCCGCCTGTACGATCCCACCGAAGGGCAAGTGTTGATCGACGGCATCGATCTGCGTGAAGTGGAACCGCAGAACTTGCAAAAACGCATCGGTGTGATCTTTCAGGATTTTGTGAAGTATTTTCTGCCCGCGCGTGAAAATGTGGGTTTCGGGCAGATCGATCAATTGACCAATGAGCCGCGCATTATCGACTCGGCCACGCGATCGGGCGCGCACCAGACCATTCTGGATCTACCTCAAGGTTATGACACGGTGTTGGGCAAATGGTTTGAACGCGGCAATGATCTATCGGGCGGGGAGTGGCAGAAGATCGCGTTAGCGCGCGCCTTCATGCGCGAAGCGGAAGTGCTGGTGCTGGATGAACCGACGGCCGCGCTGGATGCCTTGAATGAATATGCGGTGTTTCAGCGCTTCCGTGAATTAACGGCCAACAAGATCGCGCTATTGATCAGTCATCGCTTCAGCACCGTCCGCATGGCCGATCGCATCATCGTGCTGGAAGACGGCGCAATCACGGAGATGGGCACGCATGCAGAGTTGCTGGCGAAGGGCGGCATGTACGCGCGGTTGTTTACCATTCAAGCCGAAGGCTATAAATAGCGGGACGCGTCAGAGCAGCGGCAACCACACGGTAAACGCCGCGCCTTGCCCCAACGCGCTCTCCACCGTGATGTGTCCGCCGCATTTTGCGATAAGGTCGCGGCTGATCGATAGCCCCAAACCGGTGCCCGGCGTCTTGTAATCGCGCGTGGCCGAGCCGCGATAGAACCGCTCGAAGATCAGGTTCATTTCCGCAGACTCGATGCCCGGACCGGTGTCGCGCACGGTCAGCGTGCCCCAATTTTGCCCGTCGGCCGGCTGCACGGCGGTCGTCACCGTCAGCGCGCCGCCCGCCGGAGTGTAGGTCAGCGCATTGCTCATGATGGGCAACAGCGCTTGCGGCAGCAATACGGCATCGGCCTGCACGATCGGCCGATCGGGCGTGGCCGCCAGCGTCAATGTCAAGCCGTGGCGGGCCGCCGCCAGCTGGCTGTCGTTCACCAGATCGGCCGCCGCGGCGTTGAGATTGATCGGGCGCAGTTGAACGTCGCTGGTGGTCACATTCAAGCGCGAAACATCCAACAAACTTTCGATCAAGCCCTGCAGCCGTTCCGATTGCTCGTTCAAGGTGCGCAGATATTTTTCGCGCTTCTCCGGCTTGCCATTCTCCAGCAAATCCAGGTAGATGCGAATGCTGGTCAGCGGTGTGCGTAGTTCGTGGCTGATGCGCGAGACAAATTCATCCTTCAAGCGATCGAGTTCGGTCAGGCGCAGGTTGGCGTCGCCCAGTTTTTGATTGGCCTCGGTCAACTCGACGGTCCGGGCGGCGACGCGCTGTTCCAGTTCGTCCACGTGCGTTTGAATGCGGGCATGCAGCTGGGCATTTTCCACGGCAATCGCGGCCTGAGCGGCAAAAGTTTGCAGTCGATCGGCCTGCGCTTCGGTATAGAAGCCGGGCACCGAACTGTATAAGTTGAGAAAGCCCACGACCTGCTCCCGACCGCAAATCGGCACGCCCGCATACGATCGAATCCAGCTGCGTTCCGGTGACGACAGCCACCCCGCATACGCATGGACATCGGTAATGACCAGCGGCCGCTTGGTCTGATACATCGTTTTAAGATTGAGCGTTTTAGGGACTTCAAACACCAGGCTGTGCACCTGCGCGGCAGAACCGGGCGTGGCATAGCCGTGGTAGCGCGCCACACGCGCGAGCGCCTGCGCGTCATCCAGCAACATGATACTGACCGCCTCGTGCGGCATGACCCGGCCGATGCTCAGCAAGATCCGATCGAATACTTCGTCCAAATTGAGCGTACTGTTCAAGGCCGTGGCGGCGTCGCGCAGGGCCTCGGCCAGGGTGCGTTGCTCGCGTTCGGCATCGGCCATGCGCTTGCGCTCGGTGATGTCCTCGACAAAGCCCTCCAGGTAGGCCACAGAACCATCGGCGTGAATCACGTGCCGTATGGCCAGATTACCGATCAAGACACTGCCGTCTTTGCGACGATAGCGGTTCTCAGCATGGATCCAGCCCGCATTCTGCAACGTGTCGCCCAGGATGAAGTCGTGTTTGTTGAAGTCAATGTAGAGTTGCGCGCGAATGTCGGTAATGGTTGAAACCAGCTCTGCCGGCGAAGCGTAGCCCAGCATGGCGGCCAGCGCCGGATTAGCCCGCAGAAAGCGGCCCTCTGGCAGCGAATGGAAGATGCCGATCGCCGCATTTTGGAACAGGCTGTGGTAGTTTTCTTCACTTTCCCGTAAGGCCGCTTCGGCCAGTTTGCGCTCGGCCACTTCCCAGGCCAGATCGGCCAACAGCGAGACCGTCGCCCGGTCGCTGTCATCGTAAGCCTGCGGCTTGTTACCCACGCCTAAAATGGCGACGATGAGGTCGCCACGAAACACCGGCACCACCAGTTCCCGGTCGACACGCGCATGGCCGGGCGGCAGACCTTTGCGCCGCTCGGCAGGCAGCGCGGCGTAATCATTGTGAATGATGGGGCGGCGCTCGCGCACGCAGTCCACCCAGACGCCGGCCTGATCGACTCGATAGTGCTGCCCCTGGCCGGCCGCCGTGCAGAACTCGGCGGTGGTGCGTGTGGACCACGCCTGCAAGGTGAGCGCTTGTTGATCGGCGTCCAGAAAGTGGTAGAAACCGATCGGGCTGCCGGTGAGCTGGCCGACTTCATCGAGCGTGGCGACCAGCACTTCATGCAAGGTGTGATCGACCGCGAATTGCGCTAGGCGCAAGCGCGCCTGCAAAGTCTGTTCCGCCCGACGGCGTTCGGTGATGTCGGTGATCATCGCCAGGGCACCCTGATAGGTCCCGGCCGGATCGAGCAGCGGGTTGGTCGAGAGCAAGGCCCACACGTCGTGCCCGTCGCGATGTTTGAATTTGAAGTCGTGCTGCTCTTTGATGCCGTGCTTGCGCCGTTCGACATTGGCCGCCGCAATGGCCCGCCCCTCTTCATCCATGAAAGCAAATAACGGTTGGCCCAGCATCTCTTCAACGGTGTAGCCCAGCATCCGGGCCAGTTTGTCATTAGCCAGCGTTGTCAGGCTGTTGGCATCAATCAGCCAGATGCCTTCCTCAGCGGTTTCAAAGATACGCCGATAGCGTTCTTCACTGGCGCGCAGCGTCGCTTCAGTTTGCCTGCGCGTGGTGACATCCATGATATTGCCGAAGACGCGGACCACCCGGCCGGCCACCACGTCGGTCTGCCCGATGGTTCTGACCCATTTAGCTTGGCCGGCCGCGCTGACAAATTGCAGTTCCAGATCGTAAGGTTCGCCAAACTCCACCGCGCGTTGAAAGGCCCGATTGATCAACGCCTGGTCGGACGGCGCGTAAAAACTGATCGACCGGTTGATGTCACTGGGATTGTAGTCGGTGTCGACGTCATGGATCCGATAGACTTCATCGGTCCACAGG
>JAGOBP010000029.1:3894-14637 GCA_017999195.1 Thermoflexales bacterium | reverse complement strand
TTTGCGGCAGCGTAATCTGAAGTTCTTCGCGGGCCAGATACATGACCACCTGGCGGGGATGAACCATCTCTTTGCTGCGACTGCGCCCCAGCAATTCATCGCGCGTGACGCCATAGAAAGAGGCGACCGTTGTCAGAACTTCCTCGATCGAAATCGACGCCGGGCGGGCCATCAAATCGGCCAAGGCGCTGGCCGCCGATTCAACCGTGAGCGTGTTGCCGGTCAAGCGGGCGTGCGCCACAACCCGATTGAGCGCGCCTTCCAATTCGCGGATGTTGCTCTGCACTTGGCGCGCGATGAGATCGATCACGGCGTTGGAAACCACAATGGGTTGATTCTCGGCTTTATCGCGCAAAATGGCCGTTCGGGTTTCCAGGTCGGGCGGTTGAATATCGGCGCTCAAGCCCCACTCGAAGCGGCTGCGCAAGCGCTCTTCCAGCGTCACCATCGACTTGGGCGGGCGATCGCTAGTCATGACAATTTGCTTGCCATTGCCGTGCAGGGCGTTAAATGTATGGAAGAATTCTTCCTGCGTCGCTTCCTTGCCGGCGATAAATTGAATATCGTCGACGAGCAGCAGATCGATCGTGCGATACTTGTCACGGAAAGCAGTCGTGTTCTGCGCGCGAATGGAGTTGATCAGTTCGTTGGTGAATTCTTCCGACGACACATACAACACCTGCAAGTTGTTTTGCGCGCCCACATGCCCGATGGCGTGCAACAAGTGCGTCTTGCCCAGACCTACCCCGCCATACAGAAAGAGCGGATTGTATTGCGAGGCCGGTTTCTCGGCCACGGCCTGACAGGCCGCGTGCGCCAGTCGATTGCTGGGACCAACCACGAAGGTATCGAAGACATACTTGGGATTGAGACCGCTGGCCAGTCGCGTCCCACTCTCAACTGCGGACTGGCGCGGTGTTGGGTCTAGACCGTTCAACAAAGCCACGCTCTCTTTCTTTTCTTCCCGGCTCCAAACCACAAACCGGACGTCTACGCTGTGACCGACGATGCCGGTCAGGATGCGTTTGACCGTGGTGAGCAAGCGGCTCTGCCACCATTCCTGCGTGTAAGCATTGGGCACCGCCACGGCCAAGGCACCGTCCTCATATGATAACACAGAAGTCGGCTTGACCCACGTATCGTACGTGGCGCGCGTCATCTGCAATTGAAGTTCGCCTTGTGCGGCTTGCCAGATTTGATCAGCCTTCATCATGAGTTCACTCCGCTGCCCCATGGTTCGCAGACTCGCTCGGGGTCAGTTTTGCAACAACGACTCAAGCGGCGCGGTGGCTGCAGACAAGGTTCGTCCCAGCATTAACCAATTGAGTCCAGTGACGGATGGATAGATCGACGGGTGGGGGGATGATCGATTGCAACATCCGGCGTCACTGAAAGAAACGGTCGGACAAGATGTTGCCATCTCTCCGACACGCAGGCAGATTCTATCAAAAACACCGGAGGTTTACAATAGCCCAACCTTAAATCATTCAATGTTTTAAGGTTGATCGCGTTGAGCCATTAGGGCTTGATTGTATCCTGATCATCTTTTAGCTTTCCACACCTCATGGTATGATTCTCCACGCGGACAGTCAGTTATCCACGATTGTCCACCGCTTATCCACACAACCATCCACAACTTATGAGGAGAAACCTTGCGTAACTTACTTGTGACCGGCGGCGCGGGCTTCATCGGCTCGAATTACGTTCGGTATGTTCTGCAGAACCATGCCGATTATCACGTAGTTGTATTTGACAAACTAACGTATGCGGGCAATCTCGATAACTTGATTGATGTCGCCGATCAATTTCAGGGGCGCTACAGTTTTGTGCGCGGCGACATCTGCGAGGCCGACGTCGTCAACGCGGCGATTCGCGATCATCAGATCGATACCATCGTCAACTTCGCGGCCGAATCGCATGTCGATCGCTCCTTGCTCACGCCCGACGCCTTTGTGAAGACCGATGTGAATGGCACGTATGTCTTACTGGAAGCCGCACGGCAATTCCAGTTAGAGCGTTATCACCAAGTCAGCACCGATGAAGTGTACGGCGACATCCCGATTGGTTCTTCACGCGAAACGGATCCGCTGGCGCCGCGCAGCCCGTATTCCGCCAGCAAGGCCAGCGGCGATTTGCTGGTGCATGCTTATCACATTTCGTATGGTGTGCAGACGACCATCACGCGCGGTTCAAACACCTACGGGCCGTATCAATATCCCGAGAAGTTGCTGCCCTTATTCATCACCAATGCGCTGGAAGATCAATTGTTGCCTGTTTATGGGGATGGTCTGCAGGTGCGCGATTGGCTCTTCGTGATGGATCATTGCTCCGGTATCGATCGGGTGCTGCACAGCGGCACGATCGGCGAAGTGTACAACCTGGGCGGCGAAAACGATCAGCACAACATCGACGTCATCCGCATGCTGCTGAAGATGATGAACAAACCGGAATCGTTGTTGCGCCGTGTCGCCGATCGGGCCGGCCACGACCGCCGTTACTCGCTCGACGTCTCGAAGTTGCACGCCCTGGGTTGGGAACAGAGCGCCACCTTCGAGCAGGAACTCGCCGCGACCGTGAAGTGGTATACGGACAATCAATGGTGGTGGCGCAAGATCAAGAGCGGCGAATACATGGAGTATTACAAGTCGCAATACGGAAAGCGATTGGCGGAAAGCACTGCCGTACAATGACCAATGAAGAATGACAAATGAATAACGCCCAATCGAACCGATAACTTCGATTGGGCGTTATATTTCACTCGTCACTCGTCACTCGTCACTCATTCCGCTTGAGCGTCTGTTCAATTCGGCGATCAGGAATGAACCACATCACCGCCACGACCACGTACAGTCCGCAGGCCAGCATCGCGTTGAAAAAGGCCAGCGGAATCGCGGCGGTATAACACACCAACGAGATGTAGCCCTTCGCATCGTTGCCCACGGCTTTGGCCAACGCCGACTCTTGGCCGTGCAGGGCCACCAACGCGCGCGACAGTAGAAAATAGGCAAAACCCGCCAACAGCAGCACCGCTCCATACAAGGCCACCGGCCAAGATTGAAAACCGTTCTCGCCCAGCCAGTTGGTTACAAACGGCACCAGCGACAGCCAGAACAGTAGATGCATGTTAGCCCACAAGACCGCGCCATTGACTTGTCGGGCGGCTTGCAGCAAGTGATGGTGATTGTTCCAGTAGATGCCCACAAACACAAAACTCAGCGCGTAACTCAAAAACACTGGAATGAGCGGGATCAGCGCACTGATCTCGGCACCCTCCGGCACTTTCAATTCCAGCACCATGATCGTGATGATGATGGCGATCACGCCATCGCTAAACGCTTCCAGTCGTCCCTTGCTCATGCGCCGTCCTCTCGTTTCTCTCTCGCCATTTCAACACCGACTTCTTCACACCAGAAGGCCTCCCCCCTGTCCCCCTCTCCTGACGACGGGCACAATTGCTATTTGCAAAGCGTTCCAATGCCGTCGTCAGGAGAGGGGGCAACTCATCCATGCGAAGAAGTCTGCAATCGGGGGTGAGGCCTCACTTGAGCATCGGCATCTTCACGCCGGTCTTCTTCGCAAACTCAATCGCTTCAGGATAACCCGCATCCGCATGTCGAACCACGCCCATGCCGGGATCGGTCGTCAGCACGCGCTCTAAACGCTTCGCCGCTTCGGGCGTACCATCGGCCACGATGACTTGCCCTGCGTGTTGACTATAACCAATGCCCACGCCGCCGCCATGATGGAAACTCACCCACGTCGCACCGCCCACCGCATTGATCAGCGCGTTCAAGATCGGCCAGTCGCTGATCGCATCAGAACCGTCGCGCATGCTTTCGGTCTCGCGATGTGGCGAGGCCACTGAACCCGAATCAAGATGATCGCGCCCGATCACAATCGGCGCGGAAACTTCGCCCCGCGCTACGAGGTCGTTGAACATCAAGCCCGCCTTCGCACGTTCGCCGTAGCCCAGCCAGCAAATGCGCGCGGGCAAACCCTGAAACGCCACGCGCTTCTGCGCCATGCGAATCCAACGCTCCAAAGGTTTATTTTCTGGGAATAACTCGAGAATCGCCTCGTCGGTGCGGAACAAATCTTTTTCGTCGCCGCTCAACGCCACCCAGCGGAACGGCCCTTTGCCTTCGCAGAACAGCGGTCGAATAAACGCGGGCACGAACCCTGGATAGTTGAAGGCATCTTTCACACCCGCATCGAAGGCGCGTTGCCGCAAGTTATTGCCATAGTCAAACACGACTGAGCCGCGCTTCTGAAATTCCAGCATCGCTTCCACATGGCGCGCCATCGAGGCGCTTGACCGCCGTGCAAATTCAGCCGGATCGCTTTGTCGCAGCGCCGTCGCTTCTTTCAACGACAAGCCATGCGGCATGTAGTACAGCGGATCATGTGCGGGCGTCTGATCAGTCACCACATCCGGCACGATGCCGCGCAGCACCAATTCAGGAAACACGTCCGCTGCGTTCGCAATCAACCCGATCGATAAACCGCGCCCGTCGTTCTTCGCTTCTTCGACCAGCGTCATCGCTTCTTCGAGGCTGTCAACGACCACATCAACATATCTTGTTTCCAAGCGGCGATGCGCGCGCGCGGGATCAACTTCCACGACGAGGCCCACGCCGTCGTTCATCGTGATGGCGAGCGGCTGCGCGCCGCCCATGCCGCCGAGGCCAGCGGTCAACACGAACTTGCCCTTCAATGATCCCCAGCCTTGTTGCACAGCGAGTGAAGCCAGCGTCTCATACGTGCCTTGCAAGATTCCTTGCGTGCCGATATAAATCCACGAACCCGCCGTCATTTGCCCATAAACCATCAGGCCTTCGCGTTCGTACTTGTCGAATTGTTCTTGCGTGGCCCAGTGCGGCACGATGTTGCTATTGGCGATCAACACGCGGGGCGCATCGCGATGCGTCTTGAACACGACCACGGGTTTGCCCGATTGCACGAGCAGCGTCTCGTCGTCTTCCAACTCTTTCAGCGTGGACAGGATCGCGTCGAACGCCTCCCACGATCGGGCCGCGCGCCCGCGCCCGCCGTACACGATCAAATCATCGGGTTTTTCGGCCACTTCGGGATCGAGGTTGTTCATCAACATGCGATAGGCGGCCTCTTGCTGCCAGCCTTTGCAAGTGAGTTGCGTACCGCGTGGAGCGCGAATGACTCGGGACATGGAGCCTCCGTGAAGAATGAGTGGGGTGTGTGAAAGATTGTAATCTGATTAGTCGTTTTGCTCAACTAAGCGATGCCTGTTAAACTTGCGGCATGAACAACTACGACTCTTTTGCCCAAGTCTACGACCTTTTCTACGCGGACATTGAAGACGATTTGGAGATGTATTTGGGCTTTGCCGAACGCACCGGCGGGCCGATCTTGGAAATCGGCGCGGGCACGGCGCGTGTTGCCTTGGCGCTGGCCGAAGCGGGGCACACCGTTGTCGGGCTGGAACCTTCGGCGGCGATGCGCGCCATCGCCCAGCAGAAGATCGCAGAGGCCCAGCTAACCGATCGGGTGCGGATGATGACCGGTGATATGCGCCGCTTCAAACTCGATCAGCATTTTGGTTTGATCATCGCGCCGATCAACACGTTCTTGCACAATCTCACGTTGGATGATCAACTTGCCACATTGAGTTCGATCAAGAAACATCTGCGGCCGGGCGGCCTGCTGGTGCTCGATTGTTTCAACCCCGACCCCGCGCACGCCGCCGATGATTGTCGCCTGATCTTGCAGCGCAATGTGCTGGATGCGGACACGGGCGAGTCGGCGCAGTTGTGGCTGGCGCGCAGCACCGATTGGGGCCAGCAATTGCAAGACATCACCTATTTTGCCGATTGCGTTGCTGCCGACGGGCAAGTGGTTCGCTCGACGCTGACGACGCAATTCCGCTTTATTTTCCGGCATGAAATGCAGCTGCTGTTGAAGTTGGGCGGCTTCGATGTGAAAGAGATTTATGGCTCATATGACTTGGAGCCGTTTGATACCGGCAGCGATAAACTCATCGCCGTCGCCACGCCAGCCTGAGACTAACGCTAGCAATGCCGACGCCCGATCAGATTCGATTGGGCGTCGGCATTTTGAGATTGCGCTTACTTAAGGAGCGACGTTCTGGATGCGGAAATTATCGAGCCGCACGATAGCATTGCTTTGTGTTTTGACATAGTAACCGGCACTCAAATGTTGCCCGGCTAATTCAGGCAAAACGACAGTCGTGAGCAGGGTGTCGTTAGCGTAGAAATAGTAGCGAGTCCCGCAGCGGTGAACTTTCACAAAATTGACCGCAGTTTCCATGTTTACGGCGTTTGACGTTCCGCCGCCTTTCCCAAGCCAAATTGGCTGAGAACCATCAAAGTAGGATATGCCATAGTTGCCAAATTGAACAGACGCGGTGTCAGGTTTTACAAAGAACCTATAGTATTTACCAGCGCTGGTTGAGCCAATCCATACGCCATATTGATCGGGGTACACAGGATTATCAGTTTGTCGCATATCTGCGCTAACTATGAAGTTGTCAAGCGTGTTGCCGACATTGGGCGCCGGTTGATGGAGTTCAGTATTGACTTGAAGCGCTGCCTCGTATTCGTTGTCAATGTAATGGCGATACCACGCCGCAATGTTTTCTTCGCCCCAGCCGCTGTTGCCATTGCTGAAGTTATCAAAGAACACGGTCGCTCCGGCGGTACAGGGCGGCGGGACCGCCTCAAAGTTCAGACCGCTCATATCCGCCGACACGTCCACCAGAAGCTGGGTGGGCGCAAAAGAGTACCCGGCAAGCAACGGGGTCAGAGTATGCGAACCATTGGGCAAATGTAATTGATAGTTGCCATTGGCGTCGGTGGTGGTGCTTCGTCCAAGCGTGGTCGAAATCAGCACATTGGCGATGGGCGTGTCATTATCCGCAATGTGTCCGGCCACGATCGCTTCCGGCCAACTGACGATGGGAAGGTAACTGGTAAAGTAGCCCGTGGGCGTAATCGGGTCATTTGAAGACAGCACCGGGGAACTTGCGGCTGGCTGGTCAGCCAGCGGACGTGCGACTGCTTCGTTTTGACGGAGAGTCGCCTGCATGCAGATCAACGCGACGATGACGATACTCAAACTGACCAGCCCGGATGCAAAGTGCTTCATGGTTTTCCTCGCTGTTTGGTTTCCCCCCGTCGGACCGATATGATACGCACGATTGCCGAAAGAGCAAATCACACCTCGATGGTCAAGTTGTTGCCCATTGATGCGAGACAAAACGGCGCTAGCCGATCAAGTGCGGGCTAGCGCCGTTTAACTGCGTCTCGATAAATTGTTGCCAAGTCCACCGGACCTGCGGTTGAGGTGTTATCAGCCTGAAACGAAGGCCAGGCCCACCAGACCCGAACCAGTGTGAACCGATAGTCCCGGTGTCAACTCTGCAATCAAAACTTCGGGCGGGCAGTTCAGCGTGACACGCAGCATCTTCTCAAATTCGCGTGCGGCTTCGGGCGCGGCCACATGCACGATCGCCAGTTGCTCCACCGCTTGTCCGGCGATAATGCCATCAGCCAGTTCCAGCACCCGCGCCCAGGATTTCTTCTGCGTGCGCACTTTCTCCAGCATTTCCAACTTGCCGTCGCGAATGGTGAGGATGGGTTTGATATTCAACAGCCCCGCCATGCCTGCGGCAATCGCGCCCACGCGCCCGCTCATCGCCAGATACTTCAGCGTCGACAGCGCGGCGAACACATGCGCACGTTGGCCCACATCCTGCGCGCGTGCGATGCACTCTTCTTTGGCCGCGCCCGCGTGCGCGGCCTCGGCGGCGGCAATCGCCATGAAGCCTTGCCCCAGTGACAAACTCTGCGTATCGATCACGGTGATGTCGCGATCGGGCAGCAGATTACGCGCATTGACGGCCGCCGCATAAGTGGCGCTGATCGCGCTGCTGACGTTGAAGCAGATCACGTGATCGGCCCCTTCATCAAAGGCCGCTTGAAACGCTGTTACAAATTGACCCGGCGACGGCGCCGACGTGGTGGGCAGTTTTCCGTCTCGATCGATCCGCGCAAACAACTGCGCGTCGTCGAGGTCGTTGTCGGTCAAGAGCGACTGATCGCCAAATTGAATCACAATGGGGACTTGTCGAATATGATGTTTGTCGGCCAGGGCGCGCGGCAAACTGGCGTCCGTATCGGTGATGATGGCGATGCGTGGCATGCGGCTCCTCCGGGCGAATTGGATGCGCAAGTATAACTGAAACTTGCGGGTGATTCAACAGTCCGAAAAATACCAGAGTGCATGGCATTGTTTTTCGGCAGCGCCAGGCTGGCGATTGAAATCGCGCCTGTAGAGCCGTTGGCTGAACGTCCACCTTCGTGGACGGGGCTTCGTCGGCGTAGGCCGACGGTCGGCGGTACGCCCATCAGGTGCGATTTTAATCGCTGGACCACAGGCCGCGCAAAACTTTGACACGCACTCAAAACACCACGCGGTTTTATTCGGGCGACATGATCTCAGACTGCACAACGGGCAGAAATACTCTCCAGCGCGTCAGACGCAGCGAAGTCCCATCCGCATCGGCTAATGGAGCGAGGCTCAACAGATCGGCGATCGTCGGGGTCACGTCGATCAATCGGGTTGGCCGCGACTCGATCGATCCGATGTGCGGTCCCGCTCCGAGGAAAATCCCGCGCATCTCGCTCCATTCCGGCGCGTAGCCATGCGAGCCGCCAGCCGCGATTGAACTGGTGAGCGGCCCGGCGCTTGTCGCTCCGGCCAAACTATAACCGGGCTGCACACTGGCAAACACATCGCCGACGGTGGCGATGCCCAGGCCGTGCGCGCCGAGGTCTTGTTTGCGAATGACGTGATCGAAGGGATAAACGATTTCGCCTGTCAACTGATCGGTGTCGGTGAAATTTTCGAGCGCCGTAATGATGGCGTCCTGGGTGGCGGTGTACTCTGCGGTGCCTTCCGGCGCAATCACGCCGCCGGTGCGCGCCGTGGTATTGATGTACACGTAAGCATAGCCGCTGCCCGCTTGAGCATACGCCGAGATCGGCGCAGTGACTGAAATACCCGCTTGCGCCAACACGCGATTGATATACAGCGCCGTATGAACCGGCGCTTGACCGTGATCGGAGGCCACCAGAATATCGGTCTGTGTCAGTCCCACAGTGTTAGAGATCGTGGTGATTAACTCATCAACGGCCTGATAACTTTCACGAATCCGCTCCCAATATGTGGTCGAAATTGGATCGGTGTACCACCCTTGTCGCGGATCGGTCAACAGGTAGCGATGTTCGCTGCTATCAATGAGGCCCTGATAGGTGATGACGAGATCCCAATCATCGCGGCGCAGCACCGCCAGCGCAGCATCGCGGAAGAAGTTGTCTTCACGGTGGGCGAAGTTGAGCTCGTCGATTTCGGTCGTGATCCCGCCGATCGGCGCGAGGCGCGGGAACGGCCCGCTCGTCCGATAGAGATCGTTGACCCACGCGCGCGGATGGCCTGGGTTATACCACACGCCGGTCGCGTACAAAGCAATCGTGAGCGGTTTGACCGAATAATCATAGAGTTTGAGGTAAGCGCCCATCACCGTCCCGCTGAGGCCGGTCGTGGTGTTGGTGCTGGTGAAGATCACCGACGACCAGTCGCCGATCATGGCCAGCGGCGCGGTTTGCGACATCGTGCCTTCGCGTGGCGGGCGCACGCCAAAATAGCCGTTGCTCAGATCGCGATCGTCGTCGATGACGAGCGCGTCATAGGTTCCGGCGCTGTTCCGATCGAGCGCGACGACGTTGAAGGCGTAAGCGTTGGGCGAGGCATAATCATCTTGCAGTGTAAACGTCATGACGCGCGGGGAATAGGCATTGGCAAACGAACCCAGATTCCACTCGCTCAGATCGGAACTCCAATCACTTGCGGTTGGTCGGATCAGTTTGGCGGCGGCGCGTTGTTCGTGAAAATTCAGCGTCCACGTGTTGCTCAGTGAGTTATCGTTGACGCCCACGGTGCGAATCAAGCCTACGTTTTTTCCGGCTTGCAGCGCGGCCGACCAGATGCCCTCGACGCCCAGCGGCTGCTGGTGGGCGTAAAGGCCCGAAGTCACGGTGCCCGTCAACGGCGGATAGACATTGGTGATCATGCCGTGTTTCTGGGGATAAGCGCCAGTGACCATCGTCGCCAGATTGGGCGTGGTCAGACTGGGCGTGACCACGGTGCTAAACGTGGCCTTGAATGAGCGCGCCAGGGTGGCGAAGCCGCCCTCGGGTGGCAGCGTGCCGTCGGCCAGAAACTGATCGAGGAAGTCGGCACGGGCGGCATCGGCCTGAATCAGCACGACCCGGCGGCGAGGTTCGTCGGCCAGCGTGCGAACGGGCAGAAGCAGCATGATGAGGGCGACACCCGCTGTCGCCCAAAGTGCGGTGGGTTTGGACATGAGCGACCTCCTGGCCTAAAACGAGATAGCTTCAGTATCTCACAACTTTGGTCGCTGAAGTGTTGGGGTTGTGTTGGTATTGCGTGTGTCCGCACGACAGGTGCCGTGGGAGAGAAGACTGGGAATGCACCGCGGCCTAAACAAGCGACGTCAGTCCGCCCACGTGCAGCACGAAACGCGCCAACCCGCGTCTGAATAAAGTCTGCTCAATCACCACTCAGACGCAAGACGCCCGATCGAATTTCGATCGGGCGTCTCACTCGTCACTCGTCACTCGTCACTCGTCACTCGTCACTCGTCACTCGTCACTCGTCACTCGTCAC
>JAGOBP010000029.1:0-3794 GCA_017999195.1 Thermoflexales bacterium | reverse complement strand
TAAAGTCTGCTCAATCACCACTCAGACGCAAGACGCCCGATCGAATTTCGATCGGGCGTCTCACTCGTCACTCGTCACTCGTCACTCGTCACTCGTCACTCGTCACTCGTCACTCGTCACTCGTCACACTACGCATCAAAATACAGCGCAATCTCATACGGATGCGGCCGGTTGCGCACGCCGTAATACTCTTCCGACTTCACTTTGATCCATTCCGCGATTTGCCCGTCATCGAACACGTCGCCGTGCAGCAAGAAGTCGTGATCTTGTTCGAGCGCGCGCAACGCTTCATACAGCGACGAGGGCAGTGGCTTGATGGCCTTACGCTGCTCGTCGCTCCAACCGAAGATGTTCTGATCGATCGGGCCGAAGCCCAGTTCGCGCGGATCGAGTTTGCGGCGGATGCCGTCCAGCCCGGCCATCAACTGCACGGCCAGCGCCAGATAGATGTTGCAAGTCGCATCGGGCGGGCGGAATTCGAAGCGGGCGGTATCCGGTTGATCCGCATACTTGGGCACACGGATCGCCGCGCTGCGATTGCCCAGCGAGAAGAACGCGTTGACGGGGGCTTCAAAGCCGGGCACCAGCCGCCGATACGAATTCGTCGAGGGGTTGGTAAAGGCCAGCACCGCCGGGCCGTGCGCCAGCAGTCCGCCGATGTAGTACAGCGCGGTATCGCTCAAGTGGCCGTAGCCGTTTTCATCATAGAACACATTGGCGTTGTTCTTGAATAAATGCTGGTGAAAGTGCATACCATTGCCCGCTTCGCCATACAGCGGCTTGGGCATGAACGTCGCGGTTTGATTGCGGCGATGCGCCACCATCTTCGTCACGTACTTCACCATCTGCGTCGCGTCGCCGGATTGCAGCAGGCCCATCATCGGGGTTTCGATCTCGCACTGGCCCGGCCCGCCCACTTCGTGATGGTGATACTTCACTTCAATGCCCATCTCTTCCAGCACGATCGACATTTCACTGCGCAGGTTAAACAGTTGATCCTTGGGCGGAATGGCGTGATAGCCGCCGTGTAATGGAATGAGATGGCCGTGCCCACCGGCCGCGCTTTGCCAGTCGGCTTCGCGGCTGTCCACGCGATACGACGCGGCATTCACGCCGTTTTCAAAGGCCACGTTATCGAAGATGTAGAACTCGTACTCCGGCCCCCAGCGGCTCTCGTCGGCCAGGCCGGTCTCTTGCAGATACTCTTCGGCGCGTTTGGCGATGTTGCGCGGATCGCGCGGGAAGGGCAGCTTGGTGTCGGCTTCATAGGCCGAGCACACAAAGCTCAACGTGGGCGCTTCCCAAAACGGATCGCGAAAGGCCGTGGCGAGATCGGGCAGCAGCACCATATCGCCCGATTTGACGGACTTCAACCCGACCGATGAGCCGTCGAAGCCGACGCCGTCGCGCATCAGCGTCTCATTGAACTGCGAGGCGGGCACCGTGACGTGATGCCAGCGCCCGTGCAGGTCGCTGAACTTCAGATCGATCATCTTGAATTGCTGCTCACGAACGTACTGCTGGGCTTCTTCAAAATTTGAAAACATATTCTTCTCCAGAGGGATGGGATCCGTAATTATCAGATGCCATCGGAAATAACAGATCGATCCACAAAGTACACGAAGATCACGAAGAAAAACTGAGCGTTCCTTGATGAGGTTAGGTCAGTCACACAAGAACACAAGGATCGCAAAGCAGCCCAATTTTCTTTCGGGTGCTTTGCGTTCTTTTGTGGCAATGGGTAGCATCTAACTTTCTCGTATTACTGGCCAGGGGCAAAAAAGCGAATCAGTTAGCCTGATTCGCTTTTTCGCTGACTCGCTGATTCGGTGATTCCGGCTAACGCCACTCGCCAATGACGGCGTGCTCGTCCACCGGCTGGGCTAACAGATATTCATACGCCGCCAGCGCGGCCTTGGCCCCTTCGCCCACGGCGATGAGCACTTGCTCGGCGTACACATTGGTCACGTCGCCCGCCGCAAAAATGCCCGGCAGCGACGCGCGATTATTGTTATCGATCTTGATGCGCCCGTCGGGTTCCAGCTCGATCAAGTTGGCGAGAAATTCAGAATTAGGCTTCAGGCCCAGTTCCACAAAGATCACATCGGTCGCCAGTTCGCGCTGATCGTCGCCCTTCTTAACCACCAGACTGCGCGCAAAGTCGTCGCCATTGACCTGCACCGGCGCGTACTCCTCCAGAATCAGCACATTGGGCAGGGTCTGCAAATGCTTCCCCAGCGGCGTGTCCAGCTCGCCGTGCGTGGGCGCCACCAGCGTCACCTGCCGCGCCACCTGCGCCAGTTCCAGCGCCGCCATCAGCGCCAGCTTGGTATCACCCACCACCACGCCCGCGCGATCGATAAATAGCGAGGCGTAACTGATGGCGCTGAAACACAGGCCGCGCATCAGATACTCGCGTTCGCCGGGCACGTCCAACGCCTTGCCTTGTGCGCCGGTCGCCACAATCAACGCTTTCGCGTCAAAACTGGCGGGCGCATGTTCATGCGCTTTGCCACCGCGCGTGAACACGCGATAACCGCCCGCGATCGGTTCGATCTTTTCGACTTTGTCCAGGATGCGCGCAAAATCCAAATAGTGAATCTCATTCACAAACCGATTGACCACCTCTTCCCCGTTAATCACCAGGTGCTGCTCGATGTTGGGCACTTGCAGCCGCCAATTGGTTTTGCCGCCCAGGTCTTTGGAGATCAACAGCACGTCCAGTCGCTTGCGCAGCGCATAGATCGCTGCCGTCAAACCGGCTGGCCCGCCGCCGATGATGATTAAATCGTACATATTCAGGCTCCTGTTTAAGGGTTGACTCATTCCGAACTGCGCATGGAATAGCGCTTAACGCTGACGGGGCGCACGACCATCAAGGAGGTCTTGATGCTATGCAAGACTTTCTCGGTGACGCTGCCGTACACCCAGCGCTGCACGCCGGTGCGGCCATGCGTCGCCATGACGACGAGATCGGTGCCGTACGTTTCGACGAATTCGTAGATATTATCGGCGGCCGGTCCGACGCGCACTTCCGTTTTGATCTCCACACCCGATCGGGCATAGCTGGCCGATCGAGCCGCGAGATAAGCCGCAGCTTCATCGATCGCATCTTGTTGCAGGCGACGGCCCAGGCCGCGTTCGACTTCATCCAGCGAGTTGTTATGCGTGACGAAGGGCACACAGCGCAGCAAGGTCGCGCTGGCTTGCAGCCGCTGCGCCAATTCCAGGCCGGGCGCCAGGGCGCGCTCGCTCAACTCAGAACCGTCCAGGGTGATGGCGATCTGCCGGATGGGCTTGGGCGCGCCTGAATCTGCCGGTGCGCGAACAGCCAACACGGGGCAGGGTGCGGTGCGCAAGATTTTTTCGGTGACGCTGCCCAGCAGCCAGCGCGTGACGCCGGAATAGCCGTGCGTGGACATGACGATCAGGTCGATGCCCTCGGCTGCGGCGGTGTCGGCGATGGCGTTGGCCACATTGCCTTCCGGCGTGAGCGGAGTGAGTTTAACCGTCGGCGGTTGGGCCAGGCGCAAGTCGTCAAAATACTGCCGAATTTCGCGGCGGGCAACTTCGAGTTGGCGGCCGGTGGGCGGCTCATGCGAGCCGCTGGCCGTGGGTACGCGGGCGATAAACAGGTCCGTGCCGGGAGTTTGCACCAGCGCCAGCGCGGTGGGCAGGGCGTGTTCGCTGAGCGGTGAGCCGTCGAGAGAGACGAGGATTTTGTTAAACATGAGTGTCCTTGGTAAGCGAAATCCACTGTCGATACACTCTAAGCATCACCCAAATGGGCCATA